>NZ_ALIY01000171.1:0-34441 GCF_000283035.1 Actinomyces sp. ICM58 | reverse complement strand
TCGCTTGGCGGTCGGGGAGCGCGTCGTATCCGTAGTGTGACACGGCTTTGACTCTCGGCTGGTGGCGTGTGATCATGGGCACGTCTTTTTGACCGGTGGTTGGTATTGGTGTGTTTGTCGCCCGATGCTGGCCCCGGACCATCAGCGCATCGTGAGGAGCGAGTCGTGAGTACTGACAATAACGAAACTACCGGCAGCGAGATACCTGCACCGTCCCCGGCTGGGGTCGATCCAACTTCTGGCGCCGCCCCCATTCCCGGGCCCGGTGTCGCGCATGTTCCGGGGTCCGGTGTCGCGCCTGTTCCGGGGCCCGGTGCCGGGCCTGTTCCGGGGCCTGGTGGGGTTCCCGCCTCGGGGGTGTCCTTCACGCCGGTCTCGCCTGGCGCGCGTAAGCGCGTGAAGGTGATCGGAGCGCTGGTTGGTGTTCTCGTGGTGCTGGTGATCGCCGGCGTGGTGGCGCTCAAGGTTGTCAATAGTTCGCGCACGCCCGAGGCCGAGGTGCGCAAGTATCTGGATCTGTTGGCTTCCGGTCAGGCCAGTGCGGCGACGGCGATGGTTGATCCTGGCGTGAGTAACGATCAGCGTAGCTTCCTGACCGACGACGTGATGGCCTCGGCGACGTCTCTGCTGGTCGTCGAGGACGTGGTCGCCGATAAGAATGACAGTTCTGATACGCGCATGGTGACCGCCACCATGCAGGTCAACGGGGAACGCTTCACCCACTCGTTCGTCGTCACAGCAGATAAAGCGACGATGGGGGTGCTCGATAACTGGAAGATCAAGGACTCGCTGGCGGTGCCCGTGACCGTGGACGGTGACGGGATCGGTCAGTTCTCTGTCGGTGGTACCAAGGCCTCTATCGACAAAGCAAGCTTCTTCATGGAAGGGCGTTCCTTCCTCTTCTATCCGGGCGCATACAATTTCACGCCCGTCGTGCCCAACGAGTACGTGGACTCGACTCCCGTGCCGGTCTCCGTGCTCGATGACGCGCGCACCGCGGGTGGCGATGGCGCGAGTGACGTCACCTTTAAAGCGACCTACAACGACAAGCTCGAAGCCGCCGCGCTCGAAGCAGCTCAGGCGCTCGTTGAATCGTGTGGGACATACCCGGGCAACCAGGGCGACGACTGCTCGTCCCTGATTCAGGGAGACAGCGTCACCGCTATTTCCATCAAGGAAAAGCCGACATCTCTCGATTCCTACAGCTTCGATCCAACGTCATTTTCTGGGAGCGTGACCTACACGGTCACGACAGAGGGAACGCTGTTCGCCGGAACGAGGGACGTCGGCCTGACGGTGAAGGTCGACGCGCGTTTCGATGACGACGGAATGATGATGATGACCGCCGATGGTAAGCCGGACTTTAGGGTGTCCTTCGCCTTCTAACGTCCACTGCCTGCGCCCTATACACGTGTTGCCCGTCCGCGCCTGCGGACGGGCAACCTGCATCCGCTCCGTGATCCTTCTTTGACTGACCGCGTGCGCAGCATGATACTGAGCACGCCTGAGTAGCCGGGTGACGGGACGCGCACAACGTGCCACGCGCCCGGCTGAGGATTGTCAACGTTGTGAGGAGCACACGATGGGCACTGAGAAGAATCAAGCGAACACGACACCGATACCGGAACCCCCCGCAACCCCCGCGATTCCGGCTCCGTCGACGTCCGCCGGGGGAGGCGTGGCGTCGACGCCTCCTTCCGGCCGGGGCAAGAAGCGGGCGATCCTGATCGGAATCCTCGTTGGCGTCCTCGCGGTGCTGGTGATTGCCGGCGTGGTCGCGATCAAGGTTGCCAACAGTTCGCGCACACCCGAGGCTGAGGTGCGCAAGTACCTGGATCTGCTGGCCTCTGGTCAGGCCAGTGCGGCGACCGCCATGGTTGATCCTGGCGTGCCGAACGACCAGCGTCGCTTCCTGACCGACGAGGCCATGGCCTCGTCGACCTCGCTGCTGGTCGTCGAAGAAGTGGTCGCCGACGGGAACGAGGACTCCCAGACCCGTCAGGTTTCGGCCACCGTGCAGGTGAACGGGGAGAGCTTCACCCACGCCTTCACCGTCACCAAGGACAAGCCGACGATGGGCGTTCTCAATAACTGGACGGTGAAGAACTCCCTGGCTGCGCAGGTCAGCGTCGACGCGCAGGGATACACCCAGTTCACCGTCGGAGGGGTGAGTGCCGACGCTCCGCGCAAGCTTGTCTCCGGTAAGCCGGCCACGTACTTTTTCTACCCCGGTGTCTACACGTTCACGCCCGTCGCCCCGAGCGAATACGTGGATGTCAACACCAAGACCGTTGCCGTCCTTGACGGCGTCCACGGTGGAACCGCCTACTATGCTGACGCCGCCGACGTGTCCCTGGAAGCAACCTACAGCGACAAACTGAAGGAAGCGGCGCTCGAGTCCGCGAAGGAATTCCTCAACTCCTGCGCATCCATCCCAGGCAACCAGAATTCTGACTGTCCCTCCGCCCTCAGCAGTGATGCGGTGAGCGCGATCTCCGTCAAGACGATGCCCACAACGCTGGAACCGATGGATGTGGACCCGGGGGTCTTCCAAGGTCAGGTCACTTTCGCGGTGACGTACTCCGACAAGTCCTACATGCCGGGCACGCGCGACGTTGACGCTGCGGTGGTCGTCAACGTCCAATTCGCCAACGATGGGACTCTCAAGCTCACACCGGAGGGCACACCGGACTTCTGGGTGGGCACATCCCGCTAAGGCTGGCGCCACCTTCGACACGGACGTCTGTCACGCGCGTAGCGGAGGAGACCCTCGCGGTCACTGTGATAGCGACAAGCGGCGCGGGGCTCATGCCTCGCGCCGCTACTTCTCTGATCCGGAAGGACGCCTCTGAGCTGCGTGCGATGCGTGTCCCCCTTGAAGAAAACCACGCCGCGCGGTCCGGTATCGCATGCGTGTTGAATCAGGTTATGGCGTGTGAGAAAATTGCTCGGTTTTTGTATCCACCAGGCACTCCATGACGTCCGCTTCCGGGCGCATGACGGACGCGGGGCAGAGAGGAACAACGATGAAACAGAGCAGCGAGGATAATAGCCACGGTCTGACGCCTCCTCCCGCTCCTGAGGATGCAGGAGCTCCGGCTGTGTCCGAAGCCCACGCCGTCCCTGCGCCACCTGCGGCGCAGCAGGCGCCCGCGCAGGTTGCCCCCGCAGATCAGTTTGCTGGCGTTCCCACGCCTCCCGCGCCGCAGCAGATGCCCGCGCAGGTTGCTCCCACAGATCAGTTTGCTGGCGTTCCCACGCCGCAGGTGCAGGGCTCCCTCTCCTTTACCCCCATGTCGACTACGAGCAAGCGCCGCGTCAAGCGAACCGCCATCGTCCTGGTTGCGATCGTGGTCCTTGGACTCGTGGGTGCCGTGAGCCTCATGTTCGCCAACTGGACGCGTACACCCGAGGCCCAGGTGCGCCAGTACCTGGACCTCCTGGCCGACGGCAAGGCCAGCGCGGCGACAGCGATGGTCGACCCCGGCCTGCCCAATGACCAGCGTGGCTTCCTCTCCGACGACGTCATGGCCTCGGCGAGCGCGCGCCTGGTGGTCGAGGACGTGGTTGCCGACTCGACCAGCGGGAACGTTCGCATCGTCACCGCCACGATGCAGCTCGATGGCGACCGCTTTACCCACTCCTTCCGTGTGTCCTCAGCCAAGCCCACGATGGGCTTCCTGAAGAACTGGAAGATCGAGGACGCGCTCGTGACGCGCGTGCTCGTCACCGGCGAGAAGGTCAACCGTTTCTCCGTCGGCGACGTCACGTCTTCTCTCGATGGCAGCAAGTACTCCTCGGGCACCTCCTTCGTGTTCTACCCGGGGGTCTACACCTTCACCCCGGTCGATACGGGTGAGTACGTCAGCGCTGATCCAGTCAAACAGCCCGTCAAGGCGGGGGCGAGCGACTTCCTGACGAATTCCTCGAGCGCTACCGTGGAGTTGACTGGACGGTATAACGACAAGCTCGCCCAGGAGGCTCTCAACGCCGCCGTTGATCTGACGAACTCCTGCGTGACGATCCCCGGCAATATCAACAAGGCTTGTCCCTACGCCGTTCAATCCAAGCACCTGTCGGTGCTGGAGCTGAAGTCGGCACCGACCTCTGTGAAGCAGGATGGCCCTGGGAGCGATACCTACATTGGTGAGGCAGTCTTCAGCATTCAGAGCGACTCTGGTTTCGACAAGTCTCCTCACGACGAGGATGCGACGGTGAGGGTCACCGTCAAGCTGGACTCCGACGGGAAGATCCAGCTCGACTCGGCGGGCAAGCCGGTCTTCGACGTGAAATTCGGGTTCTGACAAGGGGCGGTGCGGGGCGAGGGCTCCGCGCCGCTTCTTGTGTTGAGGGTTGTTCGCCAATTGGGTGCCACACGGCGCGTGGGACGCTATGATGGGTTGTTGGTAACTCTGTCACAGCGAGAGTGGAGCAGCCTGCATGAGCAACGACGCACAGGTAACGACGACGCGCCGGCCCGGACGCCCCAAGGCCGGTTCTGAGGACAAGAAGGCGCGCATCCTCGCCGAGGCACTGACTCTCTTCTCGACCCGCGGCTACGTGGCGACCTCCCTGGCGGATATTGCGCGGGCGTCGGATATTTCCAAGGCGGGGTTGCTCCATCATTATTCGTCGAAGGACCAGCTGTTGGCCGCTGTCCTGGACGAGCGTGATCGCCGCACGATGAGCCGCCTGCCCGACGGGGACAAGGGGACAGAGGCGGCGCTCGACGCGTGGGTGGAGATGGTGGCGCATAATCAACGTCATCCCGATGGCGTCGCCCTGTACACCGCGATGTCCGCGGCGGTCATCGATGCGAGTCATCAGGCCTACCCCTGGTTCCGTCAGCATTTGATGGCCACGATCGAATACCTGGTGGACACCCTCGAGCGCGGAAAGGCCACCGGCGAGGTTCATCCCGACGCGCCGAGCGAACAGATTGCCCGCAAACTCGTCGCGCTGTCCGATGGCTTGCAGGTCCAGTGGCTGTGTTCGCGTGCCGATGGTGGGCGCGATGTCGACATGCATGCGGTGACAGCGGGCGTCGTCTCGGATATCAAGGATCGGTGGCTTATTCGTTCTTGATCGCAGCGTTGCCTCCTCACGCTCGAAGGAGGCATGAGAACGGCAATCACACTTGTCTATGTCCAATATCACAATGGCTTGTGTTGGGCGCGGGGCTTAGGTCCCGTGCTTCCATGGTGCGACGAACGCGCCCACGGCGCCACAGAGAACCCTCAGGCGCGTTAGGATAGACAAACCAGCATGCTTTACACCGTCGGAAGCCTGGCACGCCGCAGAGCGAGGACGCGCGGTCAATGATCGGGGCGCACGTGATGCGGAGTATCCGACACTTACCCGAGCCTGGAGGGCCACGCATGACGAACGCCGCCGTTCCCACCCCACCCCGACCCAGCACGCACGGCGCCAAGGGACGCCAGTGCCCCGATGACCTGTGGAAACTGGGGGAGAGGGCCGTCACCCGAGCGCGCCGCTGGGCAGACGAGTCGGCCCACGAACCCACACCTCAATCCGCGAAGCTGCTCTCCCGGATCCTCGCCGACCCGGACGGCCTGACGTTCACCACCCGTTTCGTCGACGACGTCGTGCGTCCCGCGGACCTCGACGTGGCCAGCGCAGCCCTCCAGAAACTGGCACGGGGGCGCAAGGACTTCCTGCCCCCGGCGCTCGCCGCCGCCATGGGCCTCGGATCGAGCGCGTCGCGCCTGGCGCCGCGCAGCGTGACGGCCATCGCGCGCCGAGTCTTCCGTGAGATCGTCGGTGACCTCGTCGTCGACGCGACGGACAAGGGCCTCGGCCCGGCGCTCGTCCGCCTGCGCGCAGGCGGACACCGCCTCAACGTCAACCTCCTGGGCGAGGCCGTCCTCGGAGAGAAGGAAGCCGCCCACCGCCTCGCCGAGGTCTCCCGCCTCGTCACGCGCGAGGACGTCGACTACGTCTCCATCAAGGTCTCCGCGGTCACCGGCCCGCACAACCCCTGGGGCTTCGACGAGGTCGTCGCCCATGGCGTGCGCGCCCTGGCGCCCCTCTACCGACTCGCACGCGACAACGGGACCTTCCTGAACCTCGACATGGAGGATTACAAGGACCTGGATCTCACGATCGCCGTGTTCACCGCCATCCTCGACCAGCCGGACATGCACGGCTACGAGGCCGGCATCGTCCTCCAGGCCTACCTGCCCGACTCCCTCGGTGCCCTTCAGCGTCTCCAGGAGTGGGCGTCCGCGCGCGTCGATGCCGGCGGCTCGCGCATCAAGGTCCGCATCGTCAAGGGCGCGAACCTGTCCATGGAGAGGGTGGATGCCGAGATCCACGGATGGGAGCTCACCACCTGGCCCTCCAAACAGGCCACCGACACCAACTACAAGCGCATGCTCAACTGGGCGATGACCCCCGAGCGCACCCGCGCGATCCGCCTGGGCGTGGCCGGACAAAACATCTTCGACATCGCCTTCGCCTACGAGCTGCGCGCGGCGCGCGGCGTCGAGGACAGTGTCGAGTTCGAGATGCTTTCCGGCATGGCGACCGGCATTCAGGAGGTCGTGCGCCGCGACGTCGGCTCCCTCCTCCTGTACGTGCCCGTCGTCAACCCCCGCGAGTTTGACGTCGCCATCTCCTACCTCGTGCGTCGCCTGGAGGAAAACGCGGCCCCCGAGAACTTCATGTCCGGCGTCTTCGACATCGCCACCAACGAGGACGTGTTCGCTCGAGAGCGCGACCGATTCCTCGCCGCCCTGTCCGACGTGGATCCGCACGCGCCCATCCCCGTTCCCAACCGCTCCCAGAACCGGCTCGCGGAGCGCGACGGCGGCGTCCCGGTCGAACAGGGGAGCCTCGATGAGCGCGCCCGTCGGCCTTTCTCCTCGGAGGCTGACTCCGACCCCGCCCTGGCCGCCAACCGCCAGTGGGCGCGCGACATCGCCGAGGCCATCCCGGCCTCGACGAGAGGAGAGGAGACCGTGCGTCAGGGCGCCCAGGCCCTGGCCACGCGCGAGGCAATCGACGCGCTGATCGATGCGAGCGCCAAGGCCGCCCACGCCTGGCAAGCCCTGGCCCCCGAGGAGCGAGCCGCCGCGCTGCACCGCGTCGGCGACGTCCTCGCCGCGCGCCGAGGCGAGCTCATCGAAGTCGCCGGCTCCGAGGCTGGCAAGACGATCGACCAGGCCGACCCCGAGGTGAGCGAAGCCATCGACTTCTGCCACCACTACGCGGGTGCCTCGCTGCAGCTTACCGACGAGGCACACATGGCGGGGGCACGCTTCGTCCCCGTGGACGTCACCGTCGTCGCCTCACCCTGGAACTTCCCGGTGGCCATCCCCACCGGTGGCGTCGCGGCTGCACTGGCCGCGGGCAGCGCCGTCATCCTCAAGCCGGCGCCTCCCGCCAAGCGCTGTGCCGCGGAGCTCGTCGCGGCCTTCCACGAGGCCGGAGTCCCCAAGGACCTGGTGGCGCTCGCCCCCCTCGAGGACGGGGACGTGTCACGCCACCTGGTGACCCACGAGCGGGTTGACCGTGTCGTGCTGACCGGCTCCTACGAGACGGCGCGCCTCTTCAAGTCATGGAAACCCGACATGCATCTGCTGGGCGAGACCAGCGGCAAGAACGCCATTATCGTCACCCCGTCGGCCGACCCCGACCTGGCCGTGCGCGACATCGTCTCCTCGGCGTTCGCCCACGCCGGCCAGAAGTGCTCGGCGTCCTCCCTGCTGATCCTCGTTGGGTCGGCCGGACACTCCGCGCGCATCGCGCGCCAGCTCGTGGACGCCGCAGCATCGCTGCGGGTCGGTGCGCCCTCCGCCCTGGACTCCCAGGTGGGACCCGTGGTCGTGCCCGACGACGAGAAGGCCCTGCGCGGACTCACCACGCTAGGACCCGGCGAACACTGGGTGCTCAAGCCCCGCTGCCTGGGAGGCGGCCTGTGGACGCCGGGCATCCGCGCGGGAGTCGTTCCCGGCAGCGAGTTCCATCTCACCGAGTACTTCGCGCCCGTCCTCGGCGTCATGCGCGTCGACACGCTTGAGGACGCCATCGAGGCGGTGAACTCCGTCGACTACGGCCTCACCTCCGGGCTCCACACCCTGGATACCGACGAGCTAGCTCAATGGCTGGATGGTATCCAGGCGGGCAATCTCTATGTCAACCGTGGCATTACGGGGGCCATCGTGCGCCGCCAGCCCTTCGGCGGGTGGAAACGTTCCGCCATCGGTTCGACGACGAAGGCGGGCGGTCCCTCCTACCTGCTGGGCCTGGGCGATATCGAACCTGCCCACGATCAGCTCGCGGGACAACCCGATGCGCGGGAGAGCACGGGTCTGTCGGCCCGAGTACTCGCCCTGTACGACGCGGCGGGCGAGCACGTTGGGCAGGCGGAGCTGGCGCAGCTGCATCGCGCCGTCGTCGCCGATGCCGCCGCCTGGGCAAGCGACTACGGGGTCAACCGTGACGTCACGGGCCTGGCGTGCGAGCGTAACATCCTGCGCTACCGCCCGGCCACGGTCCTCGTCCGAGCAGAGCGAGGCAGCGCCTTGGCGGATATCGCGCGCGTGATGGCGGCGGGTATCCTCGCAGGAGGCCCCGTCACCCTGTCGGTTGCCGATCAGCTGCCCTACTCGATGATGGTCGCTATCGAGGCCGCGGGCATCGAGGTGAGCGTCGACGACAAACAGACGTGGGATGCTCGACTCGCCGCCCTGGCCGCCTCCGGCGGGTTGGGGCTGCGCGTGCGTGTCCTTGGTCCGCGCGAGGAATCCGCGCAGGATCGGTGGGTGCATGCGTGCCGCGTGAGCGCTGGTAGCCCCGACATTGCTCTGTACACCTGTGCCGTGACGACGTGCCCGCACGCCGAGCTGCTTCCCTTCCTGCGCGAGCAGGCGGTATCGTTGACGAATCACCGTTTCGGCACGCCGCTCGACTTGGCGGCCGGGCTCCTGTAGCGCTCGTATCCCTCGCTGCCCGCTCGACCCGTGTTCACGAGGTCCGGCGGGCAGCGAGGTGTCATTCGCGGCCTGTTCGCGCGGTCGTGGGGTGGATCAGCGGCGATTCCCGCTCCGCCACCTGGTGTTTTGACTTTCGTGGTCCCGGTGCTTAACGTTAGCCCTGTCTGGGTAACCATGTAGCGAGGAAGTACTCGTTGGTTACGACACGGCGCACCGCCGCTCAAGAGGTCAGGAGTGACACATGAGTACGAGTCGATACCCCCACAACGAAGATCCGCTCGCGCGGTTCGGAGCGGACATGTCGAGTGCCGGCGCGTCGTCGTCCGATGGCGTTGCCGGCGCGCAGAGGGCGCAAGTCCGCTTGTTAGAGGACGGAACCCTCGTGCGCGTGTCCACCGGACAAGTCGGCGGGCCAGAACCCGGCGCTTATCCGACAGATGCGGTCCGCAAGCGTCGTCCGCACGGTATGATCATCGCCTTCACCGTCGTGATCGCGCTGATCGGCGTGGGCGTGGCAGGCCTCGTTGTTGCCAGATCGATGCGCACTCCCGAGGCTCAGGTTCGGCGCTATCTCGGTCTGCTGTCCAGTGGGCAGGCCAGTGCCGCCTCGCGGATGGTCGATCCGGGCATTCCCAGCGAGCAACGCGTGTTCTTGACGGATGAGGTCCTCGGGGCCACGCCCAACCGTTTGACTGTCGAGGAAATCGTTGACACGGATGAGGACTCCTCGTCCTCCCTGCATCAGGTCAGGGCCACGATGAGCGTCAGGGGAGAGAGCTTTTCGCAGACCTTCCGGGTCATGAAGAGGGAGCCGACGCTAGGATTCTTCGACAACTGGGAGATTCTCGATCCCCTCATCACTCGAATCTACGTGACGGGACGCAACGTGGAGGGCATGACCGTCGACAATGTGCAAGCTACTGCTCCGCTGACGACCGATGACACCGGGCGGTGGGCCCTCCTGGCGTTCTACCCCGGTACCTACAACCTGGAACCGGAATTGTCCAGCAAGTACGTCACGGCTGATTCGGTCGTGGTTGTTGCGAAGGGAAACGACGGGCGTCCAGCGGACTCTGACGTGGTGGATGTCGAGGTGAACACCGAGTACACCCAGGACATTCGTGAGGCGGCGCTCGCAGCGATCAAGGAGAAGACTCACGCGTGCGTGACTCCCGCAGGGAATCTTGATCGTGGCTGTCCGGTTCCACTGCAGAGCCGCAATCTGGCGGTCCTGGAAGTTCAGAACGAGCCCGTCAGTGTCGAGAGCGTGGACTATGAACCGAACAAGTTCAAGTCGGACCTCTCGTTTTTGATTCGTCCTAACACGTCGGGTGGCGTGCTCCGATCGGTACCGTCAGTCGCGGTCGCGTCGCTGAGGCTCGACGAGTCGGCGTCGCTCATCCTTGACGCCGACGGCAAACCAACATTCGACGTGAGCATCGAAAGCACGAGTGTCGCCGGGTGTTGATCGGCGTGATTGCCGGGCTGTAGGACAGAACGTGTTGGTTGGGAGTTAGTCCCAGGCATCGTCGAGGGAGGGGGCCTCGGGCTAGCATGCTCGCGCCGCAGCTCCTCAGACTGGATCAACCCCATCGGGAGGATTCAACCTGATCGGGAGGATTTCACTTATTCGGGAGAATTGTAGCTGGTCGGGGGCATTCGACCTGTGAGGCGAGATGCAACCTGATCCGGAGGATTCAACCTGATCGGGTGTTTCGCCTCACCGGCCACAAGCGTCGTCGCGGAGCTGGCCAACCTTGCCCCTGCCCCGTTTCTGTCGGCGATGCCTTTCCGGCGTTTATCGGCACCCCGCCCTACACGCGCCAGTGCAGCAAGGCCCCGTTGGCGACGCCTTTCTGGCGTTTATCGGCGCCTGGCAGGGCAGGCCTGCATCAGTGAGGGTGCATTGCACCAGTGGGGGAGCGTGGCACCAGGGGTAATGGTGGGGGTTTTGCACCATTAGAAGCCTCATCACGGCGTGTCGTCGGCGTGTCGTGGCTCTATTGGTGCAATTCCCCCTGTTTGGTGGCGCCCTCGACGTGGGCTGAGCTCGACCGTGCACCTCTCATGGTGCAATTCCCCCTGTTTGGTGGCGATGAGGTCGCGGTTCGGGGTGGTGAGGTCGCGGTTCGGGGCACTGAGGTCACGGTTCGGGGCGGCGTGGCGCCCAAAGTGCAGACCACCTCGGCGAAAAACGCCGACAATGGGGTGTCGTGGGCGAGGTGGTCTACGTTTTGGGCAAAACTGTCTCGGACATGGTGTGTCGCTCGCACACGAACCCGCTATTGCGTGCGCTAACCGGCTATATCGCACGTCAACCCGCTATTCCATGTCTGGGCGGGGCTGCCCACGCTCACATTAGCGGGCCCACGTGCGCATGAGCGGACTCAGGCGCGGATCAGAGGTCCCACGTGCGAGGCGTCGGGCCCACGCGCGCGTTGCTGGTGCTCGCTCGGAGCAGTTTCGCATGCAATTCGATTGGGTGAATGTTCAACAGTGTCTACAAACGTTGCAATTCCAACGATGCGAATGCGTGGCGCGACACAGGGTCGGGGGAATTGCATGCGACATTCTTCGATAGCAGACCCGACGGGAGTTATGCGCTGCCGCCGATGGAGCAGTCGGTGGCGCAGTCGGTGGCGCCGCCAATGGAGCAGTCGGTGGCGTACCAGAGGCATGACATGGTGGGCACCCTCGGCGCTGGCGAACTGCCCCCTGACGCTCAATGTCCACACCTGGCTGCGCGTCCGCCCGCGCATCGGGCGCGTGGGGGTATTCATGCCCCACGGTGAAAAGAGCACCTTGAACACCGACTTTCCCGCGCCAGCACAACGAAAAGCCGCTACATAACCAACACGTTTTGTCCTTCGATCCCAGTTTCGCGGCGCGGGAGCGGGGCTGCCCGTACATACAAAAACTGGTGGGGTAGGCGTAACGCCTCACCCCACCAGCTGTGGTGTATTGTCTCGATTCAGATCGCGCGGGCGACCTTGTCGGACTTCAGGCACTTGGTGCACACGTTCAGGCGCTTGGGCGTCCCATTGACCAGGGCGCGAACGCGCTGGATGTTCGGATTCCACCGGCGGTTGGTGCGAACGTGCGAGTGCGACACGCTCTTGCCGAAGCCGGGTCCCTTACCGCACACGTCACAAACGGCAGCCACGATGTTCTCCTCGGTATGTCTTCCAGTTCAGTCTTTGGCTCCCCGCGGTCGCGGGAAACGCATCCTTCGGTGCTTGAACCGAAGGCAACCATGACAGAATAGCGGATGATGCGCACTTTCAACAAGTCGCACGGCGTATCGGTCGTGTCAGGTCGCACACAGCGGGTGCCGTGGGGACAATTGAGGGTGCCGGAAAGGGGAGTCATGGAACTGAATGCATCGGTGATTATCGCGGCGTGCCGAGCGGGGGCCGAGGAGGCGGCCAGGCTCGCGCCCTTCCTTGACGACCTGGACGGCTGGGACGGAGCGGACTGCGACACGGGCACGAACGCGGCTGCCACGATGGCCGCCCTGGCGGCCGCGATGGATTCCCTGGAGCCGCGCGCGCATCTGCGCGTCGCGCTCGAAGCGGCCGTGGAGACCCTGATCCGCAGGGGCGTGGGGCACAGCGGCGTTGCCCTGGCCGCCCTGTTCGAGGCGTGGGCGGGGGCCCTGGGGGACGCGGCGCAGGTGACGCCCCTGGTCCTGCGTCGGATGCTCGCCTCCTCCCTTGCGCCGTCCTCCTCCTATATTGATTGGTCGGATGCGCTGGCGGAGATGCTGGGGGGTGCCGTGCGCGAGGTTGCGGAGCTGGGGCCCACGCTGCCCGAGGCGGAGGACGTCTTTTCCCGCTTCTCCTCCCAGGCACAGATCGGCCTGGTGGACGCGACAAACGAGGCGACAGGCAGGATCGACCCGGGTGGCGCCTTCATCGCGCTGGTTCTGGCATGCATTGACGCCACCATGCGGGATGACGCCGGCATCCTCCAGTCCTTCACGGCGATGCTCGCCGACCTGACGCGCCGTCATTCGCGGGCGCCCGAACCCGCTTCGCCGCCGCCGGGCCGCGACTTCACGGTCGACATCATCGTCGAGGGCGTCGAGGAGGACCTGCGCGTCCTCCTGGCCCGACTCACAGGGCTGGGTGCGCGCCTGTCCTACGTTGGGCGCGTGGATCTGTTTGGCATGGGGGAGTGGCGACTGCACGTGGACACCTCCGCGCCGCTGGCCGCGCACCCCACCTCGGGTCAGGTCGTGCGCTTCCAGGTCAGCGATGCGCGCCCGGATGCGCAGATCGGCATCGACGAGCTCGCCGACGAGGGGCTCACCCATCGAGGAGTGCGCCTGCTGCAACGTCGACCGATGCGACGGGTCGAGCGGGCGCGGGTCATTGCCTGCACGCGGGCCCCGGGCCTCGTCGAGGACTTGGCGCGCGCCGGGGCGGTGGTCTTCCTCGACCCCAGTGCGATGGACGCCGCCGGGATCGTGTCGGCGGCGGGCTCACGCACGGGTGTCACGCTCGTCGCCCCCTGCGACGAGGCCAGCGCCGCCCTGGTGGGCACGGTCGCCTCGGTGCTGCCATCGCCCGCCCCGGGCGTTCCCGCGATCCTGCGTGCCGATAGTCGCGACGACCTGGACGTTCTCGCCGTCGCACGCGCCTGCGCCCCGCTGTTCGTGCCGCAGCCGGGCGGAATCGAGGCCGCGCCGACGCTGGCTCGCATGCTCCGGGATGGAGCGCACGACGCCCTGATGTCTAGCGCGAGCGCGCCCCTGCCTCGTGACGGAGACCCTGAGGGCATCGCCGAGGCCCTGGCCGAGGCCGCTCGCGGGGGAGCGCGCGCATGGCGACTCCTGATCTCCCGCGAGGACGACGGCCCGTACACGGTGGCGACGGTGCGCCAGCTCCTGTCCACGCGCGACGCCTCCTCCTCCATCGACTTGGAAACGTGGGACGGCGGACAGGTGGGCCCGAGCCTCGTTGCGGGGTGCGCCTCGTGAGCGCGCTCGACATCCCGCTGTCCTTGCGCCTGCCGAAGAGAACCGCTAAGGCACTCGAGGGTGCGAGTATCTTCACGGTCGGCGACCTGCTGCTCGTCGCCCCGCGCCGCTACTACCACTGGGGCAGGCTCACCCCGCTGTCGTCGCTGCGCGAGGGAGAAGATGCCACGATCCTGGCCGAGGTCGCGGGCACCCACCTGGTGGCCAACCGCTCCGGATCGGGCGTGCGCCTGGAGGTGAGCCTCACCGACGGCGTCCAGTTCCTGTCCGCGACCTTCTTCGCGAAAAGCCAGTTCAAGCTCGCCCCCATCGAACGCCTCCTCACCCCGGGAGCCTCCTTCCTCTTCGCCGGCAAGGTCGGCGCCTACCGCGGCAAACTCCAGCTCACCCACCCCTCCTTCGAAGGCGTCGACGGCGAGGACATTGTCCGCATCGCGACCCGCCCCATCCCGATCTACCCGGCGACGGGCAAGCTGACCTCGTGGGCCATCGCCCGTGCCGTCGGTATGGTCCTCGAACACCTGGACGAGGCGGACGTTCCCGACGTTGTACCCGCCGACGTGCGAGGGCGCCAGCGCATCGACTCCTACGCCCAATCGCTGCGCCGCCTGCACCAGCCGGAAACGGACGAGGACTACCAGCGGGCGCGCCGGGCACTGGCCTTCACGGAGGCCTTCGTCCTCCAGGTAGGCCTAGCCGCCAGGCGCCGGGGAGCGCGCTCGACCCCCGCCCTGGCCTCGCCGCGCGAAGCCCCACTGCTTGAGCGCTTCCAACGCGCCCTGCCCTTCGAACTCACCCACTCCCAGAGCGAGGCGGTGGCCCAGATCGGCGCCGACCTGGCGGGAGAAGTACCGATGCAGCGGCTCCTGCAAGGGGACGTTGGTTCGGGCAAAACCGTCGTCGCGCTCCTCGCGCTGCTCCAGGTTATCGCCGCCGGGCATCAGGGAGCCCTGGTCGCTCCCACGGAAGTCCTGGCCGAGCAGCACGCCGCATCTGTGCGAAACCTCCTCGCCCCCCTGGGGGACGACACCCCCGACGTGCGACTGCTGACGGGCTCGACGACGCCGGCGGTGCGCCGCGAAATCGCCGCGGCGATGACCTCCAACGCGCCCCTCATCGTCGTGGGCACGCACGCCCTGTTCCAAGACAGCGTTCGTTTCGCAGACCTCGCGCTGGTCGTCGTCGACGAGCAGCACCGCTTCGGCGTCGAACAACGCGCCGCCCTGCGCGATGCCCGCCAGGACGGGCGGGGCGTCCACGAGCTCGTCATGACAGCAACCCCCATCCCGCGCACGATCGCGATGACGGTCTTCGGCGACCTCGACGAGACCCGCATGGCCGGCATGCCCAAGGGACGCACGCCCGTGGCCACCTTCCTCGCCGACGCGGCCAACGCCGCCTGGGTTGAACGCACCTGGACGCGAGCCGCCGAAGAGATCGCCGCGGGGCACCGCGTCTACGTCGTCTGCCCGCGCATCGACGCCTCCGACACCGTCGCCGACGCCGAGGAAGAGGACGCGCGCCCCCTCGCCTCCGTCGAAGAAGTCGCCGCCTACCTGCGTTCCCACCCCGCGCTCGCGGGCCTCGCCATCCACGAGCTGACGGGCCGTACCCCGACGGCGCTCAAGGCCCAGATCATGGAGGACTTTTCCGCCGGACGGGCACCGCTGCTGGTCGCCACGACCGTCATCGAGGTCGGCGTCGACGTGCCCGAGGCGACCCTCATGGTGATCCTCGACGCCCAACAATTCGGGCTCGCCCAGCTTCACCAGTTGCGCGGGCGTGTCGGGCGCTCCGACCTGCCTTCCCTGTGCATCGCCATGCATCGCCACGAGCTGACGGACTCGGGCATGGCCAGGCTCGAGGCTTTCGCGACGACGGCGGACGGATTCGAGCTCGCCGAAGCCGACCTGCGCCTGCGCAAGGAGGGCGACGTGCTGGGCGCCGGTCAGTCCGGCACCGCCACGCACCTGCGTTTCCTGTCGGTGCGCCGCGACGAGGCCCTGATCCGGGCCTCCAAGAGCGAGGCGGAGGCCCTGCTCGCCCAGGATCCGACCCTGTCGGCCTACCCCGACCTCGCCCGCGCCCTGCGGGCCGCCTCGGATGGGCAACTCGAATGGATGCAGCGCTCCTAGCGCTCCCGGTAGGGTAGGGGCATGACCAGAATCGTCGCAGGCAGCGCCAAGGGCAGGACCCTCGCCGTGCCCAAGTCCGGCACACGCCCCACCTCCGAGCGAGTCCGCGAGGCGCTCTTCTCCCGCCTGGATCACATGAACGTCCTGGAGGGGGCCACCGTCCTCGACCTTTTCGCCGGCACGGGGGCCCTCGGCCTCGAAGCCCTGTCCAGGGGTGCCGCGCGAGCGACCCTCGTCGAGAAGGCCTCCGCGGCCGCGCGCGTCGCTACCGCTAACGTCCGCGCGACGGGTCTGTCCGCCCGCGTCGTGACGGCGGACGTGCGCGCCTACCTGGGTGCCCGCAGCGGAGAGGCCCTCACGGGGGAGGTAGACCTGGTCTTCATCGACCCTCCCTACGACATCGCCGAGGAGGACATGGCGACGGTGCTGTCCGCCCTCGCGCCGTGGGTCGGTCCGGACTCGCTGATCGTCGTCGAGCGCTCCACCCGCGCACCGGCCCCCACCTTGCCGCCCTTCCTGGTCCTCGAAGACACGCGCGCGTGGGGGGAGACGGTCGCCTACTTCGCTGGCCCACCCCTGCCCAAGAACGAGGAGAACGGCGACGACAGCGACGCTGTCGAGCGTGCGGCGGCCTCGCCAGTGCGTGAGGAAATAGCCCAATGATTGCGCTGTTCCCCGGGTCCTTCGACCCCTTCACAAACGGGCACCTCGACGTCGCCCAGCGCGCCGCCGAGGTCGCCGACCTCCTCATCATCGGGGTGGGCATTAACCCCGCCAAGCGCGGGCTCATCGAGCCGACGAGGCGTGTGGCACTCATCGAGGAGGCGACCGCGCACCTGGAGCGCGTGGAGGTGGTCGCGCTGTCGGGCGCCACCATGGACGAGGCCCGCCGCCTGGGCGCACACCTCATTGTCAAGGGGGTGCGCGGCGCGCAGGACGCGGACTTCGAGGGCCCCCAGGCTGCCCTCAACCTGGAGGTCGGAGGGGTGGACACGTGGTGGATTCCCGCCCGCCCCGGCCTCGGACATGTCTCCTCCAGTGCGGTGCGTGAACTTCTGAGGCTCAAAAAAGACATTTCCCGGTATGTCCCACCGGCGCTCGCGCGCTATCTGACGGACAATAGAAACTGAATCATGCCCGGTGCAACGCAGGAGGGACTCATGGCCGACACGCCCGCAGACAAGAATCAGGACCAGTGGAACGAGGAGACCGTTTACGGTCCCTCCACAGTGATCGCCGCCCTCGACCAGATCGAAGACCTTGTCGAGTCCTCCCGCGCAGTGCCCCTGTCCGCCTCGATCATGGTCAACAAGGCCGAGATTCTCGACCTGCTCGACCAGGCTCGCGAGGCACTGCCCGAGGACCTGGTCGCCGCCGACGCCGTCGTCGCCGACGCGGACGCCGTCCTGGGGCGCGCCGACTCCGCGGCCGAGACGCGTATCGCCGAGGCGAACTCGCGCGCCTCCTCGACCCTCGACCAGGCCAACGAGCGCGCCGCACAGATCCGCGCGGACGCCGAGGAGGAAGCCGAGCGCACCCGCTCGCGCGCGAACGAGGAAGCCACCGCCCTAGTCTCGCAGGCGCGCGCCGACGCCGAGGCCACCATCGCCGACGCGAACGCCCAGGCCGCGCGCATCGTCTCCACCGAAAACATCGTGCGCATGGCCGAGGACCGTGCCCGCGAGATCGTCTCCGAGGCCAAGCGCTCAGCCACCTCCCTGCGTGAGGGCGCCGACGACTACGTCGCCTCCTCCCTCGACGAGCTGGCCCGCCTGATCGCCGACGTGTCGCGGCGCACCGATGCCGGTCGACGCGCGATCGCCGAGCGGCGCGGCGTCGATGTGACGGACGTGGACCTGTCCCATGAGTGAGAAGGCCCTGACCCTGTCCCTGGCGCGCCTGCCGCGCGCGCTGGGTTCGACGCTCCACGAAGACATCACGTGGATCGCCCCCGATGACCTGGGGACGCCCTCGATGTCGGTGGTTCCCGGCACGCCGCTGGACGTGTCCGTGGACCTGACCAGTGTCGAGGACGGCGTCCTCGTGCAGGTCGCGACCTCCGTCGACCTGGTGGGTGAGTGCGTGCGCTGCCTGGACGAGGTGCGTGAGCATCATGACGTCACCAGCGCGGAGGTCTACTTCGAGCCCGGAGCCCCCGCCCTGACGCTCTCCGACGACGAGGACGAGGACGCCGACGATCTCTTCGTCATCGGCGAGCGCGACACGATCGACATCGAAACGCAGCTGCGCGACGCCATCGTCACCCTCGTCGACCCGCGCCCCCTGTGCAGCTCCGACTGCGCGGGCTTGTGCGACGTGTGCGGCGAGAAGTGGGTCGACCTGCCCGCCGACCACGAGCACGTCGTCATCGACCCTCGCCTGGCTTCCCTGGCCTCCCTCCTGGGCGAGAGTCCCGAGCCGGGGCGATCCTGATGGCCAAATCCAAGCACCTGCCGGTGCCTCCGCGCACCGACACCGACGCGCTCGTGGAGGCGTGGGGCACGCGCATCGACGCTCCTTTGTTGCAGCTCGCGCTCGTGCACCGCTCCTACGCGAACGAGGCCGGCGGTATCGCAAACAACGAGCGCCTGGAGTTTTTGGGCGACTCGGTGCTCTCGATCATCATTGCCCAGAAGCTGTACGAGCAGTATCCGGACGTGCCCGAGTCCGACCTGTCGCGGATGCGCGCGGCGACCGTTTCTCAGCAGCCCCTGGCCGCGGCCGCACGGCGCATTGGGCTGGGTGACTTTGTGTTCCTCGGCAAGGGCGAATCCATGCACGGGGGACGCGAGAAAGACTCGATTCTGTCCGACACGTTCGAGGCCCTCATCGGTGCCACGTACTTGACCAGCGGATTGGAGGAGGCGCGCCGGGTCGTCCTGGCACGCCTGAGTTTCCTGCTGGCCGACGCCCCCTCGCGCGGCCACCACCAGGACTGGAAGACCCTCCTCGTGGAGTACTCTCAGGCTGAGGGCCTGGGCGAGGTCTCGTACGAGGTGCAGGGGGAGGGACCCGATCATCAGCGCGTCTTTACTGCCCGCGCTTTTCTCGCCGAGCGTTCCGACGCGGTTGGCTCCGGCCAAGCCTCGTCGAAGAAGCACGCGGAGAACGCGGCCGCTCAGGATGCGATGAGTCGGCTCTCCCCGGAGGAGTAATAGGTACACGAGGGCGTTTGCCCTCCTAACAGTTAGTATGAGCTCGTGAGTGAAAATACTTCCGCGCGCACGCGCGTCATGATCGTCGACGATCACGAGATCGTTCGGCGAGGTATTGCTGAAATTGTTGACCGCGACGAGGCTCTCGAGGTCGTCGCTGAGGCCGGCTCCGTCGCGGATGCCGTGCGCCGAGCCGACCTGGTGCGCCCCGACGTTATCCTGGTCGACCTCCAGCTGCCCGACGGTACCGGCATCGACATCATGACAAGCCTGCGCGCCTCCCACCCACAGATTCTGCCCGTCGTCCTGACCTCTTTCGATGACGACGAGGCCTTGGCTGAGTCCCTCGAGGCCGGTGCCCGCGCGTACATCCTCAAGACCGTGCGCGGGGCGGAGATCACCGACGTCATCAAGGCGGTCGCGGATGGACGCGTGCTGCTCGACGAGCGCACCCTGACGCGTCGGCGCGTGGACCACGAGGATCCGACAGCGGATCTGACGCCGTCGGAGCGTAAAGTCCTTGACCTGATTGGTGATGGCCTGTCGAACCGCGAGATCGGCGAAAAGCTCGGGGTGGCGGAGAAGACCGTCAAGAACCACATCACCTCCCTGCTGTCCAAGATGGGCCTGCAGCGTCGCACGCAGGTGGCCGCGTGGGTGGCTGGGCAAAGGGCTGCCGCGTGGCGTAACTGAGCCACTGCCTCGTCCCCCGAGGGTGACAATCGACGAAGGAAGCGGGTCGGAGTAACCGGCCCGCTTCTTCGTATAGGGGGATCAGCGTGACCGAATAGTACGACCGTTCCAGTTTCCCTCTAATCAGGGATGCCCCTGATTTGTAAGAAAGCTACTATCAAACTGGTTCATGGATAAGTCCCATGGGGTAACGTTCGCCTCATCCTCACCGATGAGGACGGACAACGCAGTCCGCCACCCCCTGAAAGGACACCCCGTGAACCTCAAGCGAATGCTTGCCGGTTGCGGTGCCGCAGCGGCACTGGTGCTCGCACCCCTGAGCGCACCAACCTTCGCCGACGCGCCAAGCGCGCCCACCGGCGTCCCCGCAGCGGTCCCCCTCAGCGACACCACCAAAGTCGCCAACTGGCAGAAGCTCCAATACGGCATGTTCATGCACTTCGGCGTCTACTCCGTCTACGGCGGCTACTACAACGGTCACCGCCAGGGCATGGGTTACCCCGAGCAGATCAAGGCCTGGGAAAACATTCCCACCGACGACTACCTGGCCAAGGCCAAAGACCTCGCCTCCAACTTCGATGCCGCAGCCATCTGCAAGACGGTCCACGACTCGGGCATGACCTACCTGATGATCACGTCCAAGCACCACGACGGCTTCGCCATGTGGGACACGAAGACGACCGACTACAACATCGTCAAGCAGTCCAACTACGGCAAAGACCCGATGAAGGAGCTGTCCACCGAGTGCAACAAGCTCGGCGTCAAGCTCGCCTTCTACTTCTCGATCATCGACTGGACGAAGCAGACCCCCGAGCCCTACGGGAACGTCAACCCCATCGACGAGGAACTCATGACGGGCACCATCAAGCCCCAGCTCACCGAGCTCCTCACCAACTACGGTCCTATCGCCGAGCTCTGGTTCGATATGGGCGGCCCTACCGCCGAGCAATCCCAGCGCATGGCCCAGTGGGTCCACGAGCTCCAGCCCGACACCATGGTCAACTCGCGCGTGTGGAACAAGGCCGGTGACTTCGAAGTCGGCGGCGACAACTCGGTGACAACCGACTTCCACATGGGCCCCTGGGAATCGATCCGCTCGATCTACCCGGCCTGCTGGGGATACTGCTCGTGGGCGAACCGCGACGAGAGCGCCAAGAGCTACAAGGAACGCGAACTCGTCAACAACCTCATCGGCACGGTCGCCTCGGGCGGCCAGTTCGCCTACAACATCGGCCCCAAGGGTGACGGGACGATCGACGCATTCGACTCCGGCGTCGTCACCGAGGTCGGCCAGTGGATGGCGCGCCACCCCGACGCCATCACAGGAGCGCGCCCGACGTGGTTCCCCGCCCCCTCCTGGGGCAAGATCATGACCAAGGGCAACGACCTCTACTTCTTCCCCGAGCAGTGGAGCACCGGTCAGACCCTGACGCTTCCCAGCGTCGGCGGCCACGTCACCGCCGTGAGCGTGGACGGCACCGACCGTTCCCTCGACTTCACTCAGGATGGCACGACGCTCACGGTGACCATGTCGGGCGAGAACCCCGAGCCCAACCTGCGCCCCGTCGTCAAGGTCACCTTCGACGCCGCCCCCACCTACGTGCCCACGCAGACGGTCACCGCCGTCGACGGCGCGACCATCTCCTCGGAGCAGTTCTTCGGACGCGCCTCCGCACTGCGCTACTCCGGAGCGCAGGCCTACGACGCCTACCTCGTGAACAAGGGGGACAAGGCCATCACCGACCTCACCCTGACCTTCTCGGGCAACTTCGATGCCTCCACGACCTACAAGATCACCCTCGGGACCACCTCCATCGAGGTGACCGGTGCGCAGATCGAGGCCGGGGAAGTCGGCGAGGGCCTCACCCTCGAGCCCGGCACGGTGACGCCCCTGCGCCTCGAGCTGGCTCACCCCTCCTACTACGCCAACCCGATCGGCCTGCGCTCCGTGAGCGCGACCGTGCACGTCTACGGCGAAAACGCGTCCACCCAACCGCCCGTCATCGCCACGGACCCCTCCTCGGTCTCCGTGAAGGCAGGGGAGAGCGCCACCTTCACCGTCGTCGCCTCGGGCCGCCCGGCCGCCACCATCCAGTGGTACCGCGTCCCCAAGGGAGCAACCGATGGAACGGCGATTCCGGATGCCACGAGCCCCATGTACACCCTGACGACGACGCTCGAGGATGACGGCGCACAGTTCTACGCCGTCGCCACAAATGCCAACGGCTCCACCACCTCCCAGCGCGCCACCCTCACCGTCACCAAGGGCAGCGACAACCTCGCCCTCAACAAGACGGCCACCATGTCCTCGACCGGCTGGGGCGGCACCGCCTCACGCGCCGTCGACGGCAACACGGACGGCGTGTGGGACAACGGCTCGGTCGCCCACACTGGCAAGCAGGCCAACCCCTGGTGGGAGGTCGACCTCGGCGAGAGCCACCCCCTCGGCGTCGTCAACGTCTGGAACCGCTCCGCATCCGACAACTGCCAGGGAATCCCCTGCGACCAGCGCCTGCACGACTTCTGGGTCGTCGCCTCAAAGACACGCCTCGACGCTTCCTTTAACCCCGCCACCGCCGGCGCGGTCGACGGCGTCCACATGATCAAGGTCGATGGAGTCGGCGGCCGCCCGAGCGCGGTCGACTTCGAGGGCTTCGACGCACGCTTCATTCGAGTCATCCAGCCCACCGAGTTCGGCGAGTTCGCGCTCGCGGAGGTCGAGGCCTTCGCGGCTGCCACGCCGACCCCGGAGCCGGATGACCAGGAGCCCCCGGTTATCAAGCCGCTGACCGTGACCACCAACCCAGCGGAGGACGCACAGATCTCCGGTGACGGTGCTTTCCGCACCGTGACGGGCAAGGAGGGCACGCAGGTCACGATCAAGGCAGAGGCGACCGGCACGCCGACGCCGACCCTCTTCTGGCAGATCAAGCGCGAGGGCTCCGATTCGTGGTCCATTGTGGAAGACGAGCACGGCCCCGAGCTGACCCTCACCATCGATGGGGAGAGCAACGGCTCGGTCATCCGCGTCATGGCCATGAACGAGGCCGGGTTCGCTGAATCGGGTCTCGTGACCCTGGCTCTGGCTGAGGAACCTGCCCCCGAACCCGAGCCCAGCCCGGAGCCGAGCCCCGAGCCTACTCCGGACCCGACCCCCACGCCCGATCCCACGCCCGCTCCCGATCACACGGTCGGCATGTGGGTGAATGACGGGGTCGGCTGGTGGTGGAAGATCACCGGCGGCGACTACGCCAAGAACGAGACGCTCACTCTGGGCGGTCACGTCTACCGTTTCGATCAGAACGGCTACATGCTCATGGGCTGGGTCTACTGGGACGGCGCCTGGCACTACCACAACGCCGCGGGCGCACAGGTCAGCGGTTGGATGAATCAGGGCGGCACCTGGTACTACCTGGCGCCTGACACGGGAGTCATGGCGACGGGCTGGACGATGATTGACGGCGCGTGGTTCATGTTCTCGTCCGGCGGCGCCATGTCGACAGGCTGGGTCTCTTCCAGCGGCGACTGGTACTACCTGAATCCGTCGGGCTCCATGCACACCGGCTGGCTCCAGCTGGATGGACGCTGGTACATGCTGGGCGACAACGGTGCGATGGTCATCGGCTGGAAGCAGAGCGGTAGCAGCTGGTACTACTTTGACGCCTCGGGCGCTATGCATACCGGCTGGCTTCAGGTGGGTTCGACCTGGTACTACTTCGGTTCCGAAGGAGACATGTACACGGGCGGCCACTGGATCGGTTGGCGCTGGTACAGCTTCGACTCCTCCGGTCGGTGGCTGGGCTGAGGCCGAGCTGAGAGCCGCCAGGTAACGGCTCTGTGCCCATGCGGTGGGGGTGGAGTTCCGATCGGAGCTCCACCCCCACCGTCTTGTGGATGCTTGCGCTGCGCTAGTCTTCGAGCGGAGCGATCCACCGGACCTGCGTGCCCACTCCGCCGTCGCCCGTGTCCGCGTCGAAGCTGCCGTGGTGGCGTCGCGCGCGCTCAGCCATGTTCGCCAGGCCGGAGTTGCGGGTGCGGGAGGGGTCGATGCCGCGGCCGTCGTCGTTGATGACGATGCGCACGCGACCGGATTTTCCTCGCCCGGAAACGTCGACGGTGACGGTGGCTGCCGTCGCGTGGGCGTGACGGGCGATGTTCGACAGGCCCTCGCGCACGATGGCGACGACGTCGTCGGAGAGATCGGGGTCGACGCGCCCGTCGAATTCGTCGATGACCACCAGTTCGTTGTCCAGGTCGGAATTGATCGCGCTCCCGTCCAGGGTGATGACGAGGGAGGGCGCGAAACCCAGGGCTGAGCGCGTCAGGGAGGACTCACGTCGGATGCGCTCGACGAGGCCGACGGCCTTATCGCGCTCGCGCAGGTTGTGGACGATCGTGCGGATCTGTCGGACGGCCTCGTCGATGGACGCGAGGGAGGAGTCGATGAGGGACTCGATGGATGCGGGGTCGGCCTGCCCCTGTGCAACTTTCTGCTTGGCGGCGTCCAGGGCCATGCCGGTCGCGAAGAGCTGCTGGATGGCGAAGTCGTGGAGGTCGCGGCCGATGCGGTCGCGCTCGTCGAGGAGCGCGGCGACGTCTTGGGCGTGGCGGGCGGAGGCGAGCTCGAGGGCGAGCGTCGCCTGCGAGGCAAGCGATTCGGCGAGTGAGAGCTCGGAGGCGTCGAACTCGGGGGCGCCGATCTGACGCAGGAGGATGAGGACGCCGGAGGAGACGCCGCGGGAACGCAGGGGAGCGTAGAGCGCGGAGCCGAAGGCCGCCAGCTGGGGAACACGCATCGTCTGGGCGCGCGACATGGAGTCGACGATCATGCCGGTTCCCTCGTGCAGGACGCTCATGGCGCGTCCCTCGGGCGGGAAGGTCAGGCCAAGCAGGGTGGAGGCGTTTTTGCCGTCGGTGATTTCGGCAGCCCACGTGTCGCCCACGGACTGCAAGACGATGATCGCGGT
The DNA here is from genome assembly GCF_000283035.1 of Actinomyces sp. ICM58. Classification (NCBI taxonomy): domain Bacteria; kingdom Bacillati; phylum Actinomycetota; class Actinomycetes; order Actinomycetales; family Actinomycetaceae; genus Actinomyces; species Actinomyces sp. ICM58. The sequence continues at coordinate 9,553 of NZ_ALIY01000171.1, read as the reverse complement.
GTCGGCGTGGGAGACCTCGCGCACCGTCTTCGCGATGAGCTCGAGGGCCTCTTCCTCGTCCGTGCCCTCCAGCATCGTCGTGGTCAGCGACTGTGAGGCGCTGATCCACCGTGCGGTGCGCTTGGAGTCCGCGTAGAGGTTCGCGTTTTCGACGGCGATGCCGGCGGCGGGGGCCAGGGCCGCGACCACGGCCGCGTCCTCATCCGTGTAGCCTCCGGGCTTTCCCATGAGGTAGAGGCGCCCGTAGACCTGCTCGTGGACGAGGACGGAAACCCCGAGGAAGGGTGGGGTGGAGGCGGGCAGGTCGATGTCGGGCGCGTCCTGCGGGGAGTTGACGAGGAGTGGCGTGGTGACGGGGATCGCGCTCGGCAGCGAGTCGGGAACGGGCGGGGCGGGGTAGGAGTCGTGGTGCTCGAGCCGCAGGGTTGTCGCACCCCAGGTATCGAGCACGCACATCGTGGCGTGCGGGGAGGAGGTGAGGGCGCACGCTTGATTGACGAAGTTCTGCAGCCCATTTTTCAGATCGAGCGAGCTGGTGAGGTCGATGGCCGCCTTGAGCAGCCTGAAGTCCGTGTGATCGGGGCTCATTGTTCCTCCTGATCGAGGGCCTGGCGGTAGGTGGGGAGGGCGTCGAGAACGTCCTTGTGAGTGCCGTAAGCGGCGACGCCCGCAATGGCTCCGGGGTGGGGGGCGGCGAGTACGAGGACGTGGTCGGCCTTGTCGAGGGCGCTGAGCCTGTGCGTGACGACCAGGGTAGCGCGCGTCGGTGAGGGGGTCAGGAGGGTGTCCATGAGCCTGTCGGCGGTGGTCGCGTCAAGGTGCTCGGAGGCCTCGTCGATCGTCATGATGGGGGCGGGGGCGGCCAGGGCGCGGGCCATGAGGAGGCGGCGACGCTCGCCGCCGGACACGGTGGTGCCACCCGATCCGACGAGCGTGTCGATGCCGTCGGGCAGGGAAGAGACCCACTCCTGGAGGCCGGCTCGCGCGAGGAGCTGCCCGGCCTCGTCCCTCGTGAGGGAGGCGCGGGCGACGCGCAGGTTTTCGAAGATGGAGGTCGCGAAGACGTGGGCGTCTTCGGCGGTCATCGTGATGAGGGACGTGACCTGGTCGTGATCCGCGCCCCACGCGGGGACGCCGTTGATGAGGGCCTGGCCCTCCTTGGGCGGGATGATGCCGGTGAGCGTTGCGAGCAGGGTGGTCTTGCCGATGCCGGAGGCGCCCACGATGGCGAGGGAGGAGCCGGGGCGCAGCGTGAGCGAGATGCCGGTCGCCAGGGTCGGGCCTTCAGGCCAGCCGATCGACAGGTCGCGCGCCTCGATGACGGGCTCTCCGTCTGGGATTTTGTGCGTAGCCTCGGGGGTTTCCTCGCTGATGAGCGCGCAGATGCGCGTCGCCGCCTGTGCGCTGCGCACCAGTTGAGCGGCGGCTGGAGCGAGCTCGGCGGCCCCCTCGAAAGAGGACAGGGGGATCAGAACGATGACGGCCAGGAGCACCTGCGCCAGGGCCCCGGAAGTAGTCTGTGGGATGCCGATGAGGAGCGCGCCGATGACGGCTGCGCCCATGGCGACCACGTCGAGTCCGCGCGCGAGGGCCGACAGCTGCGAGGAGCGCCCGATCGCGCCGGCAAGCTCCTCTTCGGCGTGCTGGAGGGAAGCGCGTGCCTGAGGGAGCGTTCCCGACAGGGAGAGCTCGGTGGCGCCCTCCAGAACCGCGAGGCTCGTGGCCGCGATGTCGGCGCGTGCGGCCGATCCCTGGGTTTCGGCTAGGCGTACCGAGCGGGCGATGAGCGCGGGAGCGAGGACGCCCGAGACGACGAGGGACACTGCGAGGATCAGGCCGGCCGCGGGGGAAATGAACGAGACGGCTCCGACCGTGCCCACGCCGACGACGAGGGCGACGAGGGCGGGCAGGAGCGTCTTGACGACGACGTTGCCGACCTCGTCCACATCCGCCCCGGCGCGCGTCATGAGCTCGCCGCGTCGCAGACTCGACAGGGAGGCGGCGGGCTGGAGGCACAGGCGGTCGTAGAGGTTGCCGCGCAGCGCGTCCATCCCTTCGAGGGCGACCCGGTGGGAGGCCAGGCGCGCCAGGTAGCGCGCGAGTGCGCGCGAGACGCCGAAGATTCGGACGGAGGTGGCCGCGACGGTCAGGTAGAGGACCGGCGGCTGCTGGGAGGCACGGGCGATGAGCCACGCCGCGGTTCCTCCCAGCGCGATCGCCGAGCCGAGCGCGCCCACGCCCAGGAGTAGCGAGACGGCAAAGCCGGATCGCGACACCTGGAGCATGGAGATGCACCGGCGTAGCGCCGCGGATTCCGAGCGGGTCAGGAAGAGTCTCATGCCAGTGCCTCCTCATCTGCGGACGCAACGTCGATGATCGTGTCGGCCACGCCGACGATGGCGGCGCGGTGGGCGATGACGATGACCGTGCGGCCCTCCTCGCGCATCGTGGTGATAGCTCGCACGACTGTCTCCTCGCTGACGGCGTCGAGGTGCGCGGTCGGCTCGTCCAGGATGACGACGCGGGAGCGCGCGGCGAGCGCGCGCGTGAGCGCCAGGCGTTGGCGCTGGCCGACGGACAATCCGACCCCGCCGGAGCCGATTGTGCTCTCCCACCCGTGGGGTGCGGTGGCCAGGACGGCATCGAAGCCGGTGGCGCGCGCGGCCTCCTCCAGGTCGGCGAGCGGCAGACCTGCCATGTTGTCCAGGATCGAACCCGGGATCAGGGTGGGGGACTGGGGGACCCAGGAGAGTCCGGAGCGCCAGGACACGGGGTCGACGTCGGTGAGGGCCAGGTCGTCGCCGCGCGGGTTCGAGGCCTGGGGCCTCAGGACGATGCGCCCGGCGTCGGGCGCCACGTCGGCCAGCAGGCAGGCGACGAGCGTGGACTTGCCCGCGCCGGAGGGGCCCGCGAGGGCCGTGATCGTGCCGGGCCGGATGACCCCGTCGGTGGGGGCAGGGCCCCAGGCTCCCCGTGCGCGCACGCCGACGCCGTCCAGGACGATCGCCGTCGTGGACATGTCGGGGCTAGGGGACGTGCCGGGGGCGGCTACGTCCTGAGCCTGCTCGATGATGTCGAAGGCGGCGCGCGAGGCGGTCACGCCGTTGGCCGAAGCGTGGAACTGGGCGCCGACCTGGCGCAGAGGCTCGAAGACCTCGGGGGCCAGCATGATGACGGCCAGACCGTGGAAGAGAGAGATATCGCCGAAAACCAGGCGCATACCGACCTCGACGGCGACGAGCGCGACCGACAGGGTCGTCAGAAACTCCAGGACGCCGCCCGACAGGAAGGCGACGCGCAGGGTCGCCATCGTGGCCTTCGTGTTGGCCTCCCCGAGCTTGCGCAGGTGAGCGCGAGGGCCCTTCTCCCGGCCCAGAGCCCGCAGGGTGGGCAGGCCCGACATGAGGTCCAGAAGCTGGGCGGTCAGACGTTTCATGGACTCCAGCTTGTCCTCGGAGGCGGCCTGAGTGAAGCGGCCGATGAGAATCATGAAGATGGGGATGAGTGGGACGACGAGGAGGGCGATGAGTGCCGACCAGAAGTCCAGGAGGAGAATGACCCCCAGGGCCGCGGGCGTCACCGTGCACACGAGCACCAGCTGAGGGAGGAAGGAAACGAAGTAAGGGCGCAAATCCTCCAGTCCCGTGGCCAGGAGCGTCGCCGTCTGGGCGCCGTTGGTTGCCCTCCACCGAGGACCGAGGGCGATGGAGGCGTCGATCACCCGCCCGCGTAGCTCGGTAACGGCCCTGGTGGCGGCGCGCGCGGCGATCGCCTCGCGCCCGGCGACAACCAGGGCGCGGCACGCGAACACCGCCCCGATGCCGGCGATAACACTCGCCACGTCGCCCAGTGACGCCGTCCCCGACACGACGGGGGAGAGGGCGGCGGAAATCAGCAGAGCCTGAGCCAGCACCAGCAGGGCCGTGATCGTACCCAGGAGCGCCGTCAGCGCAATGGGACCGCGAGCCGAACGGGCGTAGCGCAGTAAGCGAGGATCAAAGGGACGCACGGATACTATTGTGCCCCAAAAGTGCACGTCATGGGTCGAAGGTCCCCGGCCTCGTCCCCGGTGGGAATACGACTGCGCCCGGCTCCCCGAGGAGGGAACCGGGCGCAGCTCGGCAGAGAATCAGCCGGCGAGGAAGTTCTCGCCCAGGCGGATCTTCTTCATGAGCAGACCCGTCCGGGTGGTCACGTCCTCAGTGCCCACGCGGCCACGGAAGGTCCAGTAGGACCAGGCGACGTAGGCCAGAACGATGGGCAGGAGGCAGACGGTCACGATCGTCATGACGGTCAGCGTCGCGTCCGAAGAGGAGGCCTGATTAATCGTCAGCGAATATGCCGGGTTGATCGAGGACTTCTGGACGGCGGGAGCCATCGACGCGAAGACCCATGCCACCGTGGCGGCGATCGCCACGGAGGAAGCCACGAAGGACAAGCCCTCGCGGCGCAGCGACGCCTGCGACAGGGCGGTCGAGGCGATGATCGCCAGGGCGGCAACCACGAGCGGGATCCACGCCAGGACGTTCGTCGTGTAGGCGAACTGGCCCCACATCAGCCACGCGGCGGCCAGCACGGTCGCGGCGATCGACGCGGGGGCAGCAATCGCGTTGGCGCGGTCGCGCACCTCGCCCGTCGTCTTGAGGGCCAGGAACTGAGCGCCGTGAGCCAGGCACACGAACAGAACGGCCAGGCCGCCCAGGATCGTGTAGGGGGTCAGTAGCGAGAAGAAGCCGCCGGTGAGCTGGTGGGTCGCGCTCGAAAGCGACTGATTCACCAGGGTCGGGTCGACGACGGTGCCCGTCGCGACGTCAACGACCTCAATGCGCATACCCTGAACGAAGTTCGCGAAGGCGACGCCCAGCAGCAGCGGAACGAGCCACGCGCAGATCGAGTGCGCCCAGTCCCAGGAACGACGCCACTTCTCGGTGGCGACCTTCGAGCGCCACTCGAGCGCCATGACGCGCACGATCAGGCAGACGAGGATCAGGAAGAGGGCAAGGTACATGCCCGAGAACATGGTCGCGTACCACTCGGGGAACGCCGCGAAGGTCGCGCCGCCGGCGGTGAGCAGCCACACCTCGTTGCCGTCCCAGTGCGGGCCGATCGTGCGCACCGTCTGGGTGCGTTCGCGGTCGTCCTTGGCGACGAGAGGCAGGAGCATGCCGACGCCGAAGTCGAAGCCTTCGAGGATCAGGTAGACCGTCCACAGAACGGCGACGAGGATGAACCACAGGATTGACAAAGTCATGATCGTTGTTCCTCTCTCAGTATCCGAAGGACAGGTCGGTCGGTGTCTCGTCCTCGGCCTTGTCGGCCTTGGAGGAATGGATGCCCTCGAGGGCGTAGCGCTTCATGAGGACGAACCACATGACGCCGAGGACGCCGTACAGGAGGGTGAAGAGGATGAGCGAGGCGAGCACCTGCCCAGCGGGAACGTTGGGGGAGACGCCCACCTCGGTCAGCATCGCGACGGAACCAAGGTCGGAGCCCATGGCCAGGGCCTCCTGGTTGGGGACGACGACCCACGGCTGGCGACCCATCTCGGTGAAGATCCAGCCGAAGGAGGCCGCCAGGAAGGGCAGCGGCAGGTTGAGGAGCGCGAGGCGGCTCAGCCACTGGTTGGACGAGGCCCGACCACCGCGGGTGGCCCACAGGCCCCACGCCGCCAGCAGGAAGGCCACCATGCCCAGGCCGATCATGAAGCGGAAGGACCAGAAGGTCACCATCTGAGGCGGACGGAAGTCATACTGCGAAGCATCGCCGTACTTGGCGGTGAAATTCGGGTCGGAGTTGAGCAGCTCCACCATGCGCTCCTGGACGTCGGCGACGCCCTCGGAGGTGGCGGAGAAGGAGTTGTGGGACATGAAGGAGGCAACACCCGGGACCTTGATGAACTGGGTCGGCTGCGTGCCGTCCTCACCGAGGGGGCAGGACCCGAACTGGGCGACGGTAAATGCGGCGCCGTCGGTGTCCATGCAGATGCCTTCTGCTGCGGCCATCTTCATGGGCTGGGCCTCGACCATCTCCTGGCCCTGCACGTGGCCGGAGGCGACGGTGCCGAGGCCGCCGATGAGGACGACGATCAGACCGAAGCGGGCGATGGGACGCCACACGTCGCGTGCCTGTGCCACGGCCTCGTCGCTGCCCTCACGGGAAGCGCGCACCATCCACCAGATCGCGATTCCGGCCACGAAGGAACCGGCAACCAGCCACGCGGAGGTGATGACGTGGGAGTACTCGGACAGGTAGACGCCCGAGGTGATGAGCTTGAGGAAGCCGCCGGCGCCGTCGAGCTCGGCGCGGCCGGTCTCGGGGTTGAAGCGGGCGCCCACGGGGTGCTGCATCCACGCGTTGGCCGCGAGAATCCAGGCGGCCGAGAGCATCGTGCCGATGGCGACGCACCAGATGGTCGCCAGGTGGATGCCCTTGGAGAGGCGGCCCCAGCCGAAGATCCACAGTCCGAGGAAGGTGGATTCGAGGAAGAAGGCCAGGAGGGCCTCGACAGCCAGAGGGGCGCCAAAGATGTCGCCGACGAAGCGGGAGTACTCGGACCAGTTCATGCCGAACTGGAACTCCTGCACGATGCCGGTGGCGACGCCGAGAGCGAAGTTAATGAGAAGGAGCTTGCCGAAGAAACGGGTTGCCTGCAGCCAGTATTCCTTGCCGGTGCGGTGCCACGCGGTTTGCATGATGGCGACCAGCAGGGACAGGCCGATCGTCAGCGGTACGAGGACGAAGTGGTAGACGGTGGTGACACCGAACTGCCATCGTCCGACCGTGACCGCGTCGAGCGCTGTTTGCGCGAGGGTCATGATGGGACCTTCCCGTGTGGGGATGGGGGATCGAAGTGTCCCGCAACAAGAGTGCTAGGACCTATGTCACGGGCTGATTTAAATGTAGCTCAAAAGACAGAAGTGAAGCGCCTGGAAGACGCGATGCGTGACAGTTTTGTGACATATGTGTCTGATTATTTTGAACGGCTTTTTCCCTGAGATTGTGTGAGTGTGACGTTGAACGGGTCACCCTTCGGTTGATGCAGGTTGGCGATGTGCGACAATAAGGGGTGAATGGATGTCGCGGGCATGCCCCCGCGATGAGAGCCGAGCGATGACCTCTGTGACTTGCCGCCGGCAGCTGCGCAACTGCGCTCCACTAGGTTTCCGCCCCTCGCGGGCGATGAAAACGGGCGCGTCCGGGCATGGGGCGCGCGCCCATTAATTGGAGAATCGTGACAACCGAATCACACACGCCCGTGGCCCCCGCCGCGTCGCTGCTGTTCCAGGCTCCCGTCTTCCAGGCTGCGCCCGAAGTGGCTGCGCCGGTCGTCGTCGACGAACCTGAGGCGAAGCCCAAGCGTCGGCGCGCCTCCGCCGATGCGGAATCGAACGCCCCCCAGGAAGAGGCTGCCCCCAAGCGTCGCCGCCGCTCGAAGAAAGCCGACGACGCCGCGCCCGAGGACAGCGCTCCCGCCGCCGAAACCGACGAGGCGCCCGCGGAGTCGAAGACGCGCCGTCGCCGCCGCTCGAAGAAGGCCGACGAGGCCTCGGCCCCCGCTGAGGACAGTGCCGACAAGGCAGAGAACAACTCCGGCGAGGCGGAGGCCTCGGACGAGGAGGACTCCTCGAGCCGTCGTCGTCGCCGTCGCCGCGCCCGCTCCTCCAGCTCGTCTGCCGAGGAGAGCACCGATCCTGCGGATCAGGTGCAGGCCCTGAAGGGGTCGACACGACTCGAAGCGAAGAAGATGCGCCGCCGCGAGGGGCGTCGCGAGGGTCGCCGCCGCCACTCGATCTCCGAGTCCGAGTTCCTGGCTCGCCGCGAGTCCGTCGAACGCACGATGGTCATCCGCGACCAGGACGGCCTCGATCAGATCGCGATCCTTGAGGACGGCCTGCTCGTCGAGCACTACGTCGCGCGCCGCACGCAGTCCTCGATGGTCGGCAACATCTATCTGGGCCGCGTACAAAACGTCCTGCCCTCCATGGAGGCCGCGTTCGTTGACGTGGGTCGCGGCCGCAACGCCGTGCTCTATGCCGGCGAGGTTAACTGGGATGCCGTCGGTATGGAGGGCAAGCCCCGCCGCATCGAGTCCGCTCTCAAGTCCGGTGACTCCGTCCTCGTCCAGGTGACGAAGGATCCGATCGGTCACAAGGGCGCGCGCCTGACCTCGCAGATCACCCTGGCCGGCCGCTACCTGGTCCTGATCCCCGGCGGCTCCATGATGGGCATCTCCCGCAAGCTGCCGGACAAGGAGCGCGCCCGCCTGAAGAAGATCCTCAAGGCTGTCGTGCCTTCCGGTTCCGGCGTCATCGTGCGCACGGCCGCCGAGGGCGCTTCGGAGGAACAGATCCGCGACGACGTCGCTCGTCTGACGCGCCAGTGGGAGGACATCGAGAAGAAGCGCACCTCGACGAAGAGCGCTCCGACGCTCCTGCGCGGCGAGCCTGAGCTCGCGGTGCGCGTCGTGCGCGACATCTTCAACGAGGATTTCACGAAGCTCGTCATCGAGGGGCGCGACACCTACGCGACCGTCAAGGAGTACGTGGATGAGCTCAGCCCCGAACTCTCTGATCGCGTCGAGCAGTGGGTGGGTACGGAGGATGTCTTCCATGCGCATCGCATCGACGAGCAGCTCGCCAAGGGCATGGATCGCAAGGTCTGGCTGCCTTCGGGCGGCACCCTCATCATCGACCGCACCGAGGCGATGACCGTCATCGACGTCAACACCGGCAAGTTCATCGGCGCCGGCGGCACGCTCGAGGAGACGGTCACCCGCAATAACTTGGAGGCGGCCGAAGAGATCGTCCGCCAGCTACGCCTGCGTGACATCGGCGGCATTGTCATCATCGACTTCGTCGACATGGTGCTCGAGTCGAACCGCGACCTCGTGCTGCGCCGCCTGGTGGAGTGCTTGGGTCGTGACCGCACGCGCCACCAGGTCACCGAGATCACCTCGCTGGGCCTCGTGCAGATGACGCGCAAGCGCGTGGGTGAGGGCCTGGTCGAAGCCTTCTCCACCCCCTGCGAGGCGTGCGAGGGCCGAGGGTTCATCGTGCATCACCATCCCGTCGAAACATCCGGTGGCGACAGCTCCTCGAAGATGGGCAAGGGCTCGAAGAAGCAGCAGAAGAAGGCTGAGGCGCGCCGCGTCGAGGACAACGTGGATCACGAGCGCGCGAAGGAAGCCCTGAGCGCGATCGCCGCCGCTTCTTCGCGCAAGGAGGACGAGGCCTCGGGCGAGCAGGAAGGCGCGCCCACCAAGAAGCGTAAGGCGCGTGGCGGCAGCGCTGCCTCCGCCGAGGCTGCCCCCGCCGAGGAAGCGAGTGTCGAGGCTGCCCCCGCCGAGGAGGCGCCCACGGAGTCGGCACCCGCCGCTCCTTCGGCTTCCGAGGCGGCAGCAGCGGACGATGGCGCGACCAAGCGCCCCCGTCGCCGCCGCCGTGTCGCGGAGAGCGCGCCGATGCCCGAGCTTCCGGTCCACATCGACCTGCCCGAGCCGGTCGCCCATGCTGAGCAGCCTGCGGCGCCCATCAAGGATGCCTCCGAGATCCGG
>NZ_ALIY01000170.1:0-1181 GCF_000283035.1 Actinomyces sp. ICM58 | reverse complement strand
GCCGACAGTGTCGCCCCGTCGGCGGCGCACAGGGCGTCGCGGGGGTCTTCGCGCTGCGGGACGGCCGCGATGCGCAGGCCCGGCGTGGGGGCGGTGGGCAGGTCCTTGAAAGAGTGGACGGCCAGGTCGCACTCCCCCTGAAGGAGGGCGAGCCGCAGCTGCGCCGCGAACACGCCGACTCCTCCGAGCGCGGCCAGGGGCGCGGCGGACACGTCACCGTGCGTGCGCACAACCTCCAGATTGACGCGCACGTCCTCGCCGAGGCGAGCCCCGGCCTCTTCGATCGCCCGAGCGACGGTGGTGGATTGGGCGAGCGCCAGGCGCGATCCCCTGGTTCCCAGAACGATTGTCCGCCAGGTCATAGCAGTCCTTTCGCGCCCGCGCGAGCGTGGGTGACGACGGAGGCGATGCCTGTTCCGGCGACCCAGGCGCCCGTGAGCGCCACGCCGCCCAGCGGCCGCACCTGCTCCTCGAGTGCTCTCACGCGGGCGCGATACTCGGGGGGCAGGGGCGGGAGCGTGCCGTTCCAGCGGGCGAGCAGGTGGTCGGTGACGGCATCGGCGGCGATGGTGACGCCGGTGAGGGTGCAGATGTCACGCAGCGCCCCTTCGACGGTGACGGCGGATTCGGCCTCGCCGAGGCGCCCGTATGACAGGCGCAGCAGGTGGGTGTGGGGCGCACACTGGTCGGCGAGCCAGGGCCACTTGACGGTGAGGTGGGACAGGGCCTTGGCCGCCACGGGTCGCTCGTCGGCGGGGGCGGGCGCGACCAGGAGGCCCTGTGAGACTGGCGCGTCGTCCAGCTCGGGGGCGTTCACGGCCAGGGTGAGGCGCGCGATGGGCGCGCCCTCGGGAACGCTCACAGCGGGCACGAGGCCGGGGATGCGCGCCTGGGTCAACAGGCGCAGTGCGGCGCCGGCGCTGCAGGCGAGGACGAGGCGCTCCGTCGTGACGCTCACGCCCGGGCCGGCCGGCACGGGTTCGGCTCCGGGTGTCGGTCCGGGCTTGGTCGGCCCGCACTCGAGGGTCCATCCCGCGGCCGCGCGCGTCATAACGAACGCGCCGGTGCGGGTCAGGACGGTTCCCCCGGCCTCCTCGATGGCGGCTCGCAGCGCGTCGACGAGGACGAACATGCCGCCCTCGACGCAGGCTTCGGGGGTGCGTCGCGATCCGGCGGCGGCC
>NZ_ALIY01000169.1:0-4199 GCF_000283035.1 Actinomyces sp. ICM58 | reverse complement strand
CCCAGGTGCGCGACCGCCTGTCGTCGCGGGGTTCGGCGAATGCGGGCCGGGTGGGCGCATATCGCGGCGGATACCTGCCCGAGGAGCGGCGCGCCCTCGAGGAGGCGCTGCGCACCGGCGCAGTGCGGGCGCTCGCCACGACGTCGGCTCTCGAGATGGGCCTGGACGTGTCGGGGCTGGACGCGACGATCACGGTCGGCTGGCCGGGCACGCGCGCGTCCCTGCGCCAGCAGATTGGCCGAGCCGGGCGCGCGGGCGCGCCTGGAACCTCCGTGCTCATCGCTTCCGACAACCCCCTGGACGCGTACCTGGTGCGCCACCCGGAACACATCCTCGGCGAGGTCGAAGCCAGCGTCATCGACCCCTCCAACCCGTGGGTGCTGGCACCGCACATCGCCGCCGCGGCCGCCGAAATACCGATCACGCCGTCCGATATCACCTACTTTGGCGCGGACCTGCGCAGCGTAACCGAGCGCCTTGTCGCCGACGGGTACCTCAAACGCAGGCCCGCCGGATACTTCTGGGACGCCACCCGGCCCGAGCGCCCCTCCGACCTCACCGACCTGCGCGGCGCCGCCGGCGACGTCCAGATCGTCGACGCGGCCACCGGCACCGTCGTCGGCACCATCGACCAGGCCTCCGCCGACGCCCACGTCTTCCCTGGCGCCATCTACATCCACCAGGGGCGCACCTTCCACGTCCTCGCCCTCAGCCCCCTCACCACGCCCACCGCACCCGCCGCCCAGGGGTGGCCGCGCGCTCTCCTGCCCGAGGCGCCGGGCGGCTCCCCGGGATCGGACTGCCTTGGGGGCGGGGAGCGGGAGGGGGCCCAGGCCTCGTCGATCATCATCCCGCCGGCCCGGGTTGACGACGCGCGCGTCGCCATGGTCGAGGAGGTGCGCACCCCCCTACGCACGCGCTCCGCGACCCACACGAGCGTCGACGTGTGCGCCATCGAGCAGACCTACATGTGCGAGGATGGCACGGTCACGTGGTATCACGGGCCGACGAACGTGTCGACGAGAGTCACCGACTACGACCTGCTGCGCCTGCCCGGACTCGAGTTCATCCGCAACATCGAGCTGTTCCTGCCCACGCACACGCTGCCCACGAAGTCCACGTGGTTCACCCTCACCCCCGCGGCGCTGGCCGCGATGGGGATCAACGCCGCGGACCTGGCGGGCACCCTGCACGCGACCGAGCACGCGATGATCGGGATCCTCCCCCTCGTCGCGACCTGCGACCGCTGGGACCTGGGCGGCCTGTCCACCGAGCTGCACGACGACACGGGCGCACCCACCGTCTTCATTCACGACGCGTTCCGGGGCGGCGCCGGGCACGTGCTCGCCGGCTTCAACAGCGCGCGGTCGTGGGTGGCCGCCACGCTCGAGGCCGTCTCCTCCTGCGACTGCGAGTCCGGGTGCCCGCGGTGCGTCCAATCCCCCAAGTGCGGCAACGGGAACGAACCCCTGTCCAAGCAGGGGGCCATCACGCTGCTCGCCTACCTGCTGGACCGCGCGCCCGGGGGCGAATGACTCGACCGACTGACGGAACGACTCGAAGCTGTCTGCTGGACCGCGCGCCCGGAAACGGATGGGGTCGGCGTCACAGCACGCAGGTCAGGCGGCACCGCAAGGAGAAAGAGCCCGGGCCAGATGGGGGTTTTGCACCATGAGAAACATCCTGCCGGCGTGTCGTCGGCGTGTCGGGGCTCTCATGATGCAAATCCCCCCACACAGCCGCCCGCGCTCACATTAGCGGGCGCACGTGCGTATTAGCGGGCGCACGCGAACGGCCACACCGCCGCGAGTGGCACCGGGGTATGCACGGCCAGACCACCGCGAGTGGCACCGGGGTATGCACGGCCACACCACCGCGAGTAGCGCAAGCAGCGGCGCGCCACCTCGCCGACCACCCCCCACATACTCGAAGGGGCCGGCCCTGAGGCCGACCCCTTCGAGTATCCCATCAACACAGTGCAAGTCTCCCGATGCGCTCCCTTTCCCGGATCGCCCCGGTGGGCGATTCCTTTAGCTTGATGACTCTTACTGTAGGAGCCCTTCCTGAGGGCACCATTGAACGAAGCTGATAGTTTCCTGGGAGTTTTTCAGGTGACGCTTCCAGCCCGCGCTCGCGCGCGAAGCGTCGCCCTCACTCCCATGATGACGACAGCCTCGCTCAGGACCACCCGACAGTCGCTGCCCCGCACCTCGCAGGTCTCGATGTCGGCGCCGTTGGCCTGCGCGACTGAGGCAGCGGCCGAGCAGGGCCGGTCCCCGACGTCCTCCCAGCGTGCGGTCACGGAGTGCTCGGCCCCGGCGAGCGCCGCCAGGTCCGCCACGGCCTGAAGGCGCACCGAGGCGGTGCGGGCGGCGCCGATGCCCGCCAGGAGCACCGACAGGGTCAGGGCCAGGGCGATGAGGCCGAGGCAGTTGATCGTCCCCGACCCCTCCTCGCTCCCGCCGTTCCCCCACCGCGCGCGCCGCTCCCCTCTCACGACAGGTCCTCCTCGTCGATTGTTGTGACCGTGCAGTGCGCCTGCCCGCCGACCCATCCGGCGGCACCCCCATAGGGGGCGGTGCCACTGACGGTCACGAGGCCGTCCCCGCGCGTGACCGTGTAGGACCCCGACGGGAACGAGGCCGTGGCAACGCCCCAAGGATCGGCCTCGCCAATGGAGGCGGCCCTGGCTCCTTCACGCACGGCCTGACACAGGGACGATCCGGTCATCCCGGCCTGGCCGGCGGCCACGAGGACGCCGATGACCAGGGTGACGGCGACGAAGCACACGGCGTGTTCGACGGTGACGTATCCTCTCTCGTCGCGTGTCATCGCGTGTTGAGCGCCTCCTGGATGAGGGATTCGAGGGCCGCTCTCACCGCGTCGGACTTGAGGATCACGATGAGCAGGCCGGCGAATCCTGCGGCGGCGATGGTGCCGATCGCGTATTCGACGGTGGTCGCGCCCTCCTCCGGGTCCCTCTGTGCGCAGGGGTCGCTTCGATCCGGGTCGGCGCGAAGGTACTGGGAGGCGTCGCGGATCGTCCCCATAGCGGCGAGTTGCGCCCTGGTCACGGCGCAGTCGAGTCGGTCGATAATCTTCATTGATCTGTCCTTTCGTCGTGCGCGCGCTCGCGCGCAGGGCCAGTGTGCGCGTGAGATTCCCTCGCGTTCCACCCGGATCGAAGACCCTGTGGATAGAGGCAACGCGACGCGAGTGCCTGTGGATACAGAAAGGGGACGCGCAGACAACACGCGCCCGACTCTCCACGAGGTCGTTCAGGTCGGGTAGGAGAGAGCAGGGGACGCGCAGACAACACGCGCCCGGCTGGGTGACGCGCGACGGGCCGGTCTCATTCGTGCTTCCGCGCAGACAAGGCCGCGCGCGGGCGGCTACAGTATCACCGTTAGTTGCCGGAATCCTGCGGACAGAGAGCCAGCCATGAACCCCGAAGAAACCTATTCTGCGATCGAAAACCTCCTCAACGAGTGGCAGAGCCAGGCTGAACAGAAGGCAATCGACAGCCAGAAACTGGTCGATGACATCGCGCAGGTGGAGGTCGTCGCCGAGTCCCAGGACCGCTGCGTGCGCGTCGTCGTCGATTCCAACGGCGCGCTCACCGACCTCACCCTGTCCGAGGACATGTACGACTACGAGCCCGGTGAGCTCGCGGGCACGATCCTGGATCTGTTCACGCAGGCGAGAAGCGACGTGGCCGATCAGGTCCGTGACCTGACGAGTGCCGCCTGGGGTGCCGACAGCCCCGACGTCGAGGCCACGATGCGCTCTTACCGCAGCCCGAACCGCGGCTGATCGACAGGCGACGACTCTATCCCCCGATTCCACCCATGAGGTGAGCGAGGAGGGGCGCGATCCCGAGGGCCAGGAAGGCCGGTAGGAAGAAGACCCCGAGCGGGCCGACCAGCCGGACGCTGAGTTCCTCGGCCTTGGTTCTCGCCTCGACGAGGCGCGTGCGCCGCTCCCAGGCGGCGCTTCGGGCGAGCATCCCCTCGGGATCTGTCCCGCAGGTCCACGAGGCCTCGAGCGCCTCGCCCAGGGGTCTCGCCCAGGTCGGCGCGTCCTCCCACGCCTCCTCCCACGAGGCCCCCACGCGCAGGGCGCGGGCCGTCCAGGCGAGCTCCTCGTGCGAGCACGCCTCGGCGAGGGCCGCCAGCGCGCGCGGAATGGAAGCGCCGCAC
>NZ_ALIY01000168.1:0-1761 GCF_000283035.1 Actinomyces sp. ICM58 | reverse complement strand
CTCCGGAGCCCGCCGAACCCCAGGAAGAGCCGCCCGTTTCCGAGGTCGATGACCCGACCCCCGTGCATGGCACCCCCGCCTTCGGGCCCGACGGCATGGAAGCCATCGTCGACGCCCCTGACCCCGACGCTTCCGACGAGGAAACGCTCGACGCGCACGGTGAGCCGGCCTCGTCCCCGGGGAAGCGCGGACACAACGTCCACCCCGTCGGCTACCTGCTGCGCGCCCTCCTCGTCCTCGGCCTGGCGGGTTCGACGATCGCCGTGCCGATGACCGGGCGCGTCGGATCCGACTCCTCCCTGACCGTCCCCGCGCGCACCTTCGGCGCGTCCGTGGGCGGGGGCAGCTGGGCCTCCTCGCAGATCCTGCCCCAGGCCACCACCCTGGACGCCACACTCACCGCGAATTCACGCGCCAAGACCAAGGCCCCCGTGTCCATCACCGGCTGCGCGGCCGGCACCGGCGCGGACGGCAACCGCAGCGTGAGGGTCGTGGCCGACACAATCTACTGGCCACTGGCCGAGGGAACCTACACGATCACGTCGCCCTTCACGATGCGTATTTCGCCCGTCTCCGGGCAGCTGCTCGCGCACGAGGGCATCGACATGGCTGCCCCCCTGGATACGCCGATCACGTCCGTGTACGGCGGGGTCGTCGAGGAGGTCGCCGAGAATTCGCGCTCGGGCGCCTACGTGCAGATCAAGCACACGCTGGCGGACGGCACGGTCTTCCACTCGGCCTACCTGCACCAGTACATGAACAAAATCAAAGTGAAGGTCGGTGACACCGTCACCGCCGGGCAGGTCATTGGCGCGGTCGGCTCCAACGGCTGGTCCACCGGCCCCCACCTGCACTTCGAAATCCACGACTCCTCGGACACGCCCGTGGACCCGGAGTCGTGGATGGCCGCCCACAAAGCCGTCTATCTTGGACAGGAGTCTTGCTCATGATGCCCGTGACCATGCGTCAAGGACCCATCGTCTTCGCCCATCGGGGCGGAGGCCAGGAGGCTCCCGAGAACACGATGAGCGCCTTCGCTCACGCCTACGAGGCCGGGGTGCGCCACATCGAGACGGACGCCCACCTGACCGCGGACGGTCAGGTCGTTATCTGCCACGACGAGACCGTGGATCGCTGCTACGACGGGACCGGCGTGATCGCGCAGATGACGTGGCGGGAGCTGTCCGCGCTGCACCACCGCGATTCGGGCGAGCAGCTGCCCCTCCTCGCGCAGGTGCTGGAGGCCTTCCCGGACGCGTACTTCAATATTGACGTGAAGGAGGCGGGCGTCGAGGGGCCGCTCCTCGATGTCGTGGCCGACCACGGTGCTGCCGATCGCGTGCTCGTGGCCTCCTTCTCGGAGCCGCGCCTGCGCGCCGTGCGCGATGCCGCCGCTTCTGACCCGGCGCGCGCCGTCGCCACGTCGTTGGGGACCGAGGCCGTGGTGCGCCTCGTGGGCGCCGCGAAGAGCGCGACTAACCCCGCGTGGTGGCACGTGCCCGGCCCGCGCCAGGGGGCCATCGCCGCGCAGGTTCCCATGCGTCAGGGCCCCGTCCGCGTCGTCGACGAGCGTTTCGTGGCTACCGCCCACACCCTCGGCTTGGCGGTGCACGTGTGGACCATCAACACGGTGGCCGACGTGCTGCGCCTCCTCGAGGTCGGCGTGGACGGCATCATCACCGATCGCCCCGCGTTCCTGCGGGACTTCCTGGAGGCGCGCGGCCTGTGGACCCCGCCTCCGGTGCCCGGCGCTGTCTCGGG
>NZ_ALIY01000167.1:0-2794 GCF_000283035.1 Actinomyces sp. ICM58 | reverse complement strand
GCGTCGGGGCCGGGCTCTCCCCGGGCGTGGGGGCCGGGTCGGCGCCGAGGAGGGTGAGACCGATGATCTCGGGGTTGTGGTCCGAGGAACGGTAGGGGTTGTCGGCCTCGACCGACAGGTGCGCGTTCATGCCCGCGCGCGAGTACTCGAAGGCGATGGACTCCTGGGCGTTGACGGCCCAGCTGGTCACCCCAGCCAGGAAGGGCTCGGCAGCGGCGTTGGCGAAGACGTGGTCGAGGGAGCCCGAACGGCCCGAATACACATAGGAGGCGGGGCCCGCGCCGGACACGCGCGCCCACCCGGCGCCTTCCAGGGCCTTGATCGGGTCCTCCTGCGAGTAGGAGTTGAAGTCGCCGACCAGCAGCGTGGGCTTGTCGGCGTAGCGCGCCGCGAAGGAGGCCAGCGCCCTGGCTTGGGCGACGCGGATCGCGTTCGCGTTGCCTTGTCCGTCTCCGTTGTCCGCGTTGCCGGCGGGTGCGCCCTCGGGCACGGAGCCCTTTGACTTGAAGTGGTTGGCGATGACCACGAAGGTGGGGGCAGCGGCGCGTTCGAGGCTCACGCGAGCGAACTCTTGGGCGAGGGGCTGGCGCGCCAGGCCCGTGAAGGCCGGGTCATCGTGGATAACGGAGGACCCGACGGGGCTGACGCGTGCGGGCTTGTAGATGAAGGCGACGCGGATGACGTCCTCGTCCGCCGGGATGATCGGCGGGGAGGGCACGTAGGCCCACGTCCCAGCCCCCGCCGCCTCGTTGAGAGCATCGACCAAGCGGGCCAGGGACGCGTCGCGGTCCGTGCCGCTCCCGACGGCGCGGGGGTTTTCGATCTCCTCCAGGGCGACCACGTCGGCCCCGAGCGCGTTGATGGCGGCGACGATCTTGGCCTGCTGGTTGGCGAAGGCCTCGCGGGAGAAGGCTCCGCGCACTTTGCACTTCTTCGCCGTCACGAAGGCACCCGTGCGGTCCGGGTATCCCGTGCACCCGGCCTCGTCGACCCCCAGGTCGGAGAAGTAGTTCAGGACGTTGAAGGTGGCGACGCGCGTGTCCCCTCCGACCGTGGGCGCCCCCGGGCGCTGCCCGGTGATGGTGACGGGCGATCGGTCGGGGTGCCCGGCGACCATGGAGGTCGGCTGGAAGACGAAGGAGCCGTGCCGGGGCTCGAGCACCACGGGCCCATCGAAGGACACATGGTAGCCGACGCGCGCGGGAGCGCCGTTTGCCAGGTACGCGTAGGGAACCTCCGTCGCCGCGCCCTTGAGCAGGTTCGTGTTCGTGCCGTCGTCAAGGGCGATCACCCGCGCGGCGTTGGCGGCCTCGTAGTCGCGGGCCGCCTGGCCGGGAGCGACCACGTCGGTCGCCGAGCGCAGCGGCTCCGGGCCAGGCGTGAGCGCCAGGGTTCCATACTGGTTCGTCTGGTAGTTGTCGGTGATCGTCCACGTGCCCTGGGGTGCGAGCAGCATAGACTCGTAGGGCTCCGCCTGACCATCCGCGGGGACGCCGGTGACCGGAGTGGGGGCCACGGCCTCACACCCGTCAACCTGCGTGAATCCTGTGGCGGACAGCTGCGTGAGGCTCTGCGGATTGCCCGTCGCAGTCGTCGCCGGGAACTCCCCGACAGTTCCGGTGACGCGCACGCACGTCCCCGGGGCCGGCACCTGGCCCTTCTTCCCCGCGTAGACGAAGAGCGCGTCCGAACTCGCGCGTCCTTCGTCCCACGCACCACCCGAGCCCGGGGTCTGGATCGTGTATCCGTCCAGGGTGGCGCCCAACCCCGATTCGGCGGCCGGGTAGGAGGCGGTCACGACGCCGAACGTGGTGACGGTGGCTCCCACCATCGCGGAGTCATCCCCCGCGCCCACGGCCTGAATATCCGGGATGGGCGTATCGACGAGGCCGGGGCCGGGTTCTCCCGATTGCGCGGCATTCTCGGGTTGGGCGGGAAGGGCAGGCTGCGCGGCTTGTGGGCCACCCGCATGGGCTGCCAGGGCGGCATCCGTGCGGCCTGCCTGCGAGGCATCGGCCCCCGATGCTTCCGCCTTGGCTGGGTGCGCGGCATCTGCCGGTGTTGTCTGGGCGCCATTCGACTGGGGCAGCGGCGTAGCGTCAGCCCGCGAGGCTTGCGGCGCAGCGGCTTGTGCGGTGTCTGATTGGGGGACCTGCGCGGCCTCTCCCTGCGTTGCTTCTATCTTGTGTGCTTCCACCGCGCCCGACTGGGTCGCTTCCACCGCGCTCGCTTGGTCGACATCGACCGCCCACGACGCGGGTACAAGCCCCATCGCGGATAGCGCGAGCGCACCGAGTACCGCTAGCGACCACGTCCCGTACTTCATCGGGATATCCTCTCAACCTCACCTCACCGTGAGGGGCCAACGAGCCCCGCGCCGCGGGCGTCTTTACCAACGGCAACACGAGTTGTGACAAGTGTAGGCGCATCCGGGCACAAATGGAACCGCGCGAGAAAATTCCCTCGCTATCCGCCCGAGAGCGGGCGGGCGTTCAGGAAGGTCACCCGTGGGCGACAAACCAGCCCCGGCCTCGTGGCACGCCCCGGCCTCGTGACCCCCAGCCCCGGCCTCGTCGCTGAGCGAACGACGGTCAGGACGCCGAATACGGGGAGACGACCACCTGGGCGCGCTGGAGGTCCTTCACCTCCGCGTACCCCGTCGAGGCCATGGTCCGCTTGAGGGCACCCACGAAGTTCAGCGATCCATCCGCACGGGTCGAAGGACCGTAGAGAATCTGCTCGAGCGTGCCCGTCGTCCCCACCCGCACGCGCTGGCCGCGCGGCATGTCCGGGT
>NZ_ALIY01000166.1:0-1404 GCF_000283035.1 Actinomyces sp. ICM58 | reverse complement strand
CCGCGGACGGGGCGGCCGACGTCGAGTATGACGAGGCTGAGGACTCCCGGCCGCCCATTCCCCAGCCCGAGACGCCCGCGCAGCGAGCCCTGCGGGTCGCCGAGGCGGCCGAGGCGCCCGTCGCCTTCACCGACGTCGATGACGCCGAGACCGGCGCCGTCGAGGTCGTTGCCGAGTTCCCGGACATCGACCCCGCCCCGGAGACCGACTCAACCCCGGAGACCGCTCCCGCCCCGGACGCCCAGGCCCCGACAGACGAGGATGAGCCCGCGAGTGAGACGCCCGCTCACGCGCAGGCGGCCCCGGCCTCGTCCCGCCCCGCGTGGCACCCCGTCTCTTCCGTGCCCGCGGACTCCCCGGCCGGGCGAATGACCCGCAAAATCGGTTCGGGCACCTACACGCCCAGCGGCGAAGAGAAGCCCCGGTGGGCGCCCGTCTTCCAGCAGAAACGTCCCGATTCGCGCGCCGACATTAAGCTGCCCGACTGGAACTTCTCCGTGGGCGCCGCCCACGATGTGCGCGTCGTCGACGACCGCAGCGGCCTGGCCCACGAGCAAGAGCCCCCCAAGCCGACCGTGCACGCCGACGGCCGCGCCACGATCCTGGCCCCCGGGCTGCCTGACAACACCCCCGTCGGCCCCATCCCGGACGACGAGGCCACCCAGACCGGTATCCTGCGTCGCGTCGTCGTGCGGCCCACGATGACCGGAGCGATCCCCATCGTCAAGAGGCGCTAAATGAAACCGCTGGCGATCACCTGGGTGCTGCTGGTCGGCGTCGTATGCGCCGTCATGAGCTTCCTCGGATTCTTCGCGCACATGCGCGCGGGCGGCACCCCCATGATCGTCACGCCCGGCCCCGCCGTCGTCTTCGCCCTGGCCACCGCCGCGCTGATCTGGTCCGGCCTGGCCGTGCGTCGCCTGCGCGCCGGGAAAGACACGTGGATCGACGCGATCGGCGCCATGCGCGTCGCCGTGTTCGCGCGCACCTCGGCACTGGTGGGAGCCGGCTTGACCGGCGTCCTCATCGGAGTCATGGTCGTGTCCCTCATGCAGCTGGAGGCCCCCGCGATGGTCGCTAACTCGCTGGGCTCGGGCATCAGTTCCCTCGTCGGCCTCGTGTGGGTGATCGTCGCGGTCGCCATCGAGCGATGGTGCGTGATCGAACCCGACGACGACCCCCCGAGCTCTCACAAACGCAACGCGGCCGCGTGAACCGGCGGTGCGCGTCTGCTTGTTGGCGCGAATGTGTCGCCCGCCCCGAGCGTTAGGCGCAGCCCGACGCCGCGGCCCGGTATCGTGGAGGCGTGGCTGACCAGCGTAAGAATTCCCCCAAGCGTTCCTCCTCCCGGCGTTCGTCGCCCTCGGGCGCATCCGGGCGCGCGGCAGACCGCACGTCGCGGGC
>NZ_ALIY01000165.1:0-1352 GCF_000283035.1 Actinomyces sp. ICM58 | reverse complement strand
TCGTCACTCAACCGGCGTCACTCCGTGGCCAGCGCCTCCGAGGGGCTGACCTTCGCGGCGCGGCGGCCGGGCAGCCAGGAGGCGATCAGCGCGGACACGATGGCCACGACGCACACGCCGACCAGCTGCAGCCACGGCACGCTCAGCACGGGGGTGGCCCCCTCGACGGGCAGGCTCATGACGCCAACCCACCCGAAGGCGACGCCCATGCCGACGCCGATGAGCGCACCGGTCAGCGATAGGAACAGCGCCTCGAGGGCGAGGAGGCCCTTCATCTGGCGGCGCGTCAGGCCGAGCGCCCGCAGCAGCCCGTTCTCGCGGGTGCGTTCGGCGACCGACAGGGACAGCGTGTTGGCCACGCCCACCAGGGACACCAGGACGGACACGCCCAGCAGCCCGACGAGGACGAGCATCAGCCGGTCGATGATCTTCGTGTACGTCTGGCGCTCCAGCGCGGAGCCGTTGACGCTCAGGTGAGAGTCCTTGAGCAGCGCGGCCTGGACGGTCTCGGCGTCGGCCCCGTCGGCCATCTTGATGATGATCGCCTGACGCTCAAGCGACGTCGCGATGGATCGCAGGGTCTTCTCGGAGACCTGGGCCTCCCCGACGCTGCCGTTCTTGTCGTAGGTGGCGCTCAGGTCCACGCACGACTCGGCGCACAGGCGCAGCGTCTGCCCGGCCAGGGCCTCGTCGCCGACGCGCACCTGGTTATCGCCCAGCTGGCTGACGGTCGAGTGGGTGACGCCCGTGTAGTCGGGTTCTCCGGTGATCATGACCGACGAGGCCTGGGCCTCGTCCTCCGCATCGGTTCCCTCTCCGGGAGCGTAGGCGGGCGCGCCCGAGGTGGTCGTCAGGGTGCCGGGGGCGGCGTACTGGGCGACGGTGGCGGCGACGCCGTCGGTGGCCGCGATGGCGGCCTGCTGGTCGTCGGTGATCGCCCCATCTGTGGACACGGCCATGAGGTCGAAGGGGCGGGCGTCGTTCACGGCGTTGGTCAGGGTGGTGCGCACGGAGGCGGCGCCGACGATGATGGTGACGACCAGGGTCACGCCGATGATGATCGCGGTGCCGGTCGCGGAGGTGCGGCCGGGGTTGCGCATGGTGTTCTCGCGGGCCATGGCGGACAGCGTGCCCGGGAAGACCAAGCCGAAGGCGCGGGTGAGGGCGGGCAGCAGCACGGAGGCGACGAGCAGCGCTCCAAGGAGCGCCAGGAGCGACCCGCCGAAAGCGCCGAGGAACTTCGTGCCGCCACTATCCGAGCGCCACGCGAGGGCCACCGAAGCGCAGCCGACGACCGCGATGAGCGCGCCGATGACGAAGCGGACGGTGTGCTTCTTCCGGGCGGCGGCCCC
>NZ_ALIY01000164.1:0-6097 GCF_000283035.1 Actinomyces sp. ICM58 | reverse complement strand
GCCTGCCACTCGACCAGCACGCGATCGGCCCCTCCGACCGCCTCCGCGAGGGCGCTGATGACCCGTCGCGCCCACGTGGGCCCACCCGCACGCAGGGCGCGCATGAGGGGGCCCCGCCTGCCCCCGGTCAGGGCGACGAGGCCGCCCCCGGCCCCGCTCACGTCCTCCAGGGTAAAGCGGGGAGAGCGCTCCCCCTCACGGGCCAGCGCCCGCGTGCTCATCATGCCCACGAGGTTTTCGTACCCGTCGGGCCCCCCGGCCAGCAGCGGCAGACGGATCCCCGGCTCCTCGGCCCCGGGAGCCAGCCCCCAGCCCCGCGCATGGGAACCCGGAACAATCGCACCCAGCGCGTGGGGGTCCAGGGTGACCTCGGCCCCGTAGACGACGGGGAGCCCGCAGTCACGGGCCGCCATCGTGGTCTGCACGGTCGAATACATGCCGTCCACGTCGAGGATGGCGAGCGCGTCCAAGCCCAGGCGCGAGGCCTGCGCCACCATGTCGGCAGGCTCGTCGGTGCCCTCTAGGAAGGTGAAGGCGCTGTGGGCATGCAGCTCGGCGTATCGGGGTTCATCACTCACCACACCATTATATCGAACACCTGTTCGACAGCCCGTCGCTCGCCGCCCACACACGCGCGACGCAAGGCACTCATAACAACCCCACCACGCCCTATCCTGGTCACATGGACTCCATGCTCGCAGCGTCGCTCGCCTCACCCGGCACCCTCACCCTGGACCGGCGCCCACTTCCCGCCCTGGGGCCGCGCGACGCCCTCCTCACCGTGGAGGCCACGACGCTGTGCGGCACGGACCTGCGCATCGTCACCGGACAAAAAACGAAGGGCGTCACCCCCGGCGTGATCCTCGGCCACGAGATCGCCGCTCGCGTCTGGCGCGTCGGCTCCGCCCTCACCCCCGGCGTTGACGTCCCCGCCCCGGGAACGCAGGTCGGCCTCGCCCCCGAAATCGCCTGCGGCCACTGCGAGCCGTGCACCGCCGGGCGCTCTAACGTCTGCGCCTCCATGGCCCTGTTCGGAACCGGGGTGGACGGCGGCCTCGCCGAGGTCATCCGCGTACCCGCACGTGCGCTCGCGTGCATCACCCCCACCGCGCGCGAGATCGCCCCACCCCTCCTGGCCCTCGCCGAACCCCTCTCCTGCTGCCTGCGGGCCACCACCCGCCTGCCCATCACCGAGGGCACGCGGGTCCTCGTCCTGGGCACCGGCCCCATCGGACTCATCCACTGCGCGCTCGCGGCCAGCGCCCACGCATCCGTCATGGCGTGCGGGCGCCCCAACCGCCTCTCCCCCGCCCTCGCCCTCGGTGCACAGGTCACCACCGCCTCCCAGGGAGACGACCTCGTCGCCGAGGTGCGCGACTGGACGGGCGGAGCCGGCGCGGACGTCGTCATCATCGCGGTCGGCGACCCCGGCCTCGTCCCCGTCGCCGCCCAGTGCGCGGCCATCGGTGGAAGCGTCTCTTGCTTCGCGGGCTTCCCCGCCGGCGCACTGGCCCAGATCGACCCGAACCTGGTCCATTACCGAGAGCTCACCGTCTCCGGCAGCGCAAACGCGACCCTGGCAGACTACGCGGCAGCCGTCACGGCGCTATCGACGGGTGCGCTCGACCTCTCCGCTCTGATCACGCACGAATTCGCCCTCACCGAGGTCGATGCCGCCCTTGACGCCGTCCGGTCCCGCGTCGGCCTCAAGGTCGCTGTACTCCCAGAGCGCACACCCTCGCCCGGTCATCACTGATCAAGCAGACCCCGCAGGTCGGCGACGCTGAGCGACCTGCCCGCCCCCGTCCCGCTCATCACCGAAGAAATCAAACGGCGCTTACGGTCCTGAAGCTCCACGACCTTCGCCTCAATCGTGTCGGTGGCCACCAAGCGATACACGTTGACCTTCTTCGTCTGCCCAATGCGGTGCGCGCGGTCAATCGCCTGCTCTTCGGCCGCCGGATTCCACCACGGATCCATGACATACACGTAGTCCGCCTCCGTGAGCGTCAGACCCGAACCGCCGGCCTTGAGCGAAATCAGGAAGACCGACGCCTGGCCCGAACGGAACCGCTCGACCACCTCCTCGCGGTTGCGCGTCGAACCGTCCAGCTGCACCACCGAGATACCGCGCCGCTCCAACACACGCCGAATACGAGCAAGAAACGACGTGAACTGGCTGAACACCAGCGCCCGGTGCCCGCCCGGCACAATCTCATCGAGGCGATCGGCAACGTACTCGACCTTGGCCGATCCCACGTGCGCATACGACTCATCCACCAGCGCGGGGTCGAGCGCGAGCTGACGCAAACGCGTAATCGACGCCAGCACGCTGATACGATTCGCCTCCGGATCGGCCAGCAGATCCAGGATCCGCGCGCGCTCGCGGGCCAGGTACTGGTCGTAGATGTGGCGGTGCTCCTTGCCGAGCTCCACGCGCACGACGTCGACGATCTTGTCGGGCAGATCCGTGGCGACCTCCTCCTTCGTGCGGCGCAGGATGAAGGGGGCAACGTAGGAGGTGAGGCGGGCGGCCATGCCCGCGTCGCCCCCCTCGATGGGGCGGCGCACCTTCTGCGTGAAGGTGTCCCACCCGGGCAGAAGCCCCGGGCAGGTCAGGGACAGGAGCGACCACAGGTCGCCCAGCGAGTTCTCGATCGGCGTGCCGCTCACCGCCAGGCGCCAGGGCGCATCCATGTCACGCAACGCCCGATACGTGGCGGTGCGGGGATTCTTGACGGCCTGCGCTTCGTCGATGACGACGCCGGCCAGGGCTACCCCGCTCCACTGGTCGGCCTCGAGGCGCGCCAGCGTGTAAGAGGTGACCACGATGTCGCAGTCCTGCACCTGCGACGCGATCGTCGTGCCCCTGCGCGCCGCTGTTTCGATAATGCAGCGAACGCGTAGGAAGGGCGTGAATTTCGCGGCCTGCTCGGCCCACACACCCACGACCGAGGTGGGGGCGACGACGAGGACCGGCCCGACGCTGGCGCCCGAGGCGCGCAGGGCAGCGACGGCGGAGAGGATCTGCACGGTCTTGCCCAGGCCCATGTCGTCCGCCAGAATGGCGCCGAGCCCGGCGCCCAGGCGAGACGTCAGCCAGGCGTGCCCGTGACGCTGATAGGGGCGCAGCACCTGCGCCAGGGCCGGCACGGGCGCCAGTCCGCCGCCCGATCCCTGCCCCCTCAGCGCGGCGAGCCGCTCACGCCACTGCGTCGATGCGACGACCGAGTCGGCCTCCTTCTCGAAGAGCTCGTACACGCCCGCCGACATGGCCGACAGGCGCAGACTCTCGCCTTCACAGCCCGTCAGCGCCCGTGCCTCCTCCAAGAGGGCCTGCAACGCGCGGATGCGCGGCCCTTCCAGGCGCACCCAGACGCCCTCCACCTCCACGTAGTCGTCCCCGCGTCCGATGGCCTCGAGGGCCTCGCGCACGCTCAGGCTGTGAGCGCCGACCCGCAGGCGCACGAACAGATCGAACCAGTCGGACTGTGCGTCCTCGACGCGCAGATCAACGGCCATGCCGTCGTCGGAGACCTCAATGGCGCGCACGTCGTCGGCCACGTCCCACACGAGGCCTTCCACGGCTTCGCGATCCACGACGGTCGCCAGGAACTGCGGAATCCGCCACGGGGCGATCCGCCCGGTGGCCGGAAGCATCGTCCATAGGTCGCCTCCCACGCCGCGTCCCCACCGGTTGATGCGCTCCACGAGGCTCGCTACGGCCTGATCCCCAACGCCTTGCGCAAGCGGCGTGCGCGAGCGCAACCCACCCTCGTCGTATTCTGCCCACCAGCGCACCACGACGGTCTGCCCATCCCGGCGCACCGTGCCCACGACTGACACCGGTGGTGTCGCCTCCGGGTCGAAACTGCCGTCGACGGAGCTCATCGCGAAACGTCTGCGCAGCGCGGGAAGCCACAAGGCGCGAAAATCAGCGACGTCCGAGGTTGGCACCCTCAGCGCGCGCCCGAGGGGAAAACCGTCTAGCGCGGCGAGCCCCTCGATGCGCGCGGCCGCCGTGCCTCCATCGAGGAGCAGCAGGCCGGCGTCGCGATCGATCCTCGGGTTGGCCAGCACGTGGTCGCCGTTGCGTGCCACGACTCGCACGTCCAGCCCCTCGTCGCCGCAGGTCACGTCGATATCGGCGTCCCACGTCGCGTGCGAGAGCACGAAGGGCTCGCGCGCGTCCGCGGATGCGAAGAGCTCGATTCCCGCGCGCACGAGGCGAGTCAGCCACGCGTAGGCGTGCTCTCCCAGCGAGCTGAGGGTCACCTCCGTGCGCGAATGCCACGAGCGCGATTCGCGGGAGAGCCGATAGCCTTCGCGAAGCAAGGACACGTGGGTGGGATCGAGCCCATCCGTCACCGAGGCCCACTGCGTGGCCGTCAGGTCAAGCCACGAGGCCCGCTTCGGCGTCCACGAGGAGGCTCCTCGCCGCAGCGGCGTGAGCGAGGCCTCCACGGCCGGATCGTGCGCGTCGATGACGAGGGCCAGGGGATCTCCGCCGCGCGAGCGTTCGCCCCCCAGCACCTGACCCAGGACGCGGCTCCACTCGGGTACGCGGGACTGGCGCTCGATGGCCTGCGCGCGGCCCGTGATGAGCGCGGCCACCGCGTGCGGGCAATCTGATCTCAGCGGGCAGGCGCAGGCGAGCGTGGGGCGCAGCGCCCCGTGCGAGATGCGCACCCGATAGGTCAGGCCCGCGTCCTTCACGCGCGCCTCCAGTTGGCCATCCTCCGTGGCCCACGACACGTCGCGCACGGCGCCCGCACGTTCCAGGCGCAGGCCGTTGGCCCAGGTGGCGGGGCCGACGAGGGCCATGATGTCGTCGTCGGACATCGACGCGAGGGTCTCGCTCAGAGGCAGGGTTACCATCCTTTCAGTCTACGGCACGCTCTCAGGTGCGGCGCCGTCACTCGTCAAGCCCCTCCACCATCCACTCACCCCCACTCCACACGAGCAGGACCACTCGCCCGTCCTCGAGCGTGGCGCGCATGTAGGCGCGGGCCCGCTCACCCTCCCACCAGCGCCCGGCGACGGGCCAGGGGCCGGCGACGCTGCGTATCCTCGCGGGCCCCACGAGGCCCGCGAGGGCGTCGCACCTATCCGATTCGCGATGAGCGGAGCGTCCAGCGCATAGATACGCGGGGGGCGCCGTCAGCGCACCGCGCTGGTCGACGCAGACGTCACTGCCCGCTCCGATCGACGCTGTGAGACGCACCGGCACCGGCTCCTCGAACAGGGTTGCCGGTGGCTTCGACACGGCCCCCTCCCAGGCGCCAGAACGGGAACGTAACGCCTCCCCTGCCCCCCACGGCGCCATGACGACGCGGCTGCGCGGGTCGTACCCTCCCTGCACGCGCGGCATCAGGAGAGCGTCCGGCCCAGCCAGGCCCTGGATGCGCACGGCGCTGCGCGACACGTCTGCCTCCCTGTGTCCGCGCCCCCACAGGGCTGAAGCGGAATCGCCGGGATGCGGGTCGCAGGCCGTTAGACGGATTGATCGGACCTCACCGGAGGGCCCCTGCGTTGCGCTCATCCACCCCGTCAGGGTCCAGCGCACACGCAACGCAATGTCGGCGCTCACCGACAGGTCGCATCCGCTCCACGTGCGGGTGCGCGAGGAGCCGCCACCGTCTGTCACGTCGATGCGCAGCGTGTGCGAGACGAGGCCCGCTCGGAAGAGGCGTCCGGAGAGTTCGTCAGCCGCACGTGTTACGGGGATCGTCATCGTCTCGATGCGCTCTCCTCCGCTGTCGATATCGCGCTCGACTGACAGGTCCGAGTGAGCGCGCACCCCGAGCGGCACGACGACATCCCCGCCCGATGCCAGCGTCCAGAGGCGCTGGCCGACGTCCCCGAAACGCTCGCACACGGGGCCCCGGCCAAGACCGCGCAGGTCCGAGCACGTCGTGATGCCCAGCCCCGCCAGGAGCTGGATAGTGGCCCGCATGCGTTCGTCCATCGACGTCGGCACGCATCCCAGAGCGCTGGATAGGCCGAGTGGGCCGAGAAACGAGAGCGTGTCGTCGGAGGGGATGATGCGCCCCGCCCTGGCAGCCTCAGTGGAGGCAAGAGGACCGTCGGCGATTCC
>NZ_ALIY01000163.1:0-5461 GCF_000283035.1 Actinomyces sp. ICM58 | reverse complement strand
CTCGTCGTTCGACGTTGCTCGCTCAGACGAACAGTGCGGTCTCCACCGTGATGCCGTCAACCTTGCTGCGTCCGTCAAGGTCCTTCAGTTCAAGGAGCACGGCGAGCGCCTCGACCGAGGCGCCGCACTGCTCCAAGAGGTCGACCGCGGCGCGGGCGGTCCCGCCCGTGGCCAGGACGTCGTCGATGATCAGGACGCGCTGCCCCTCGTGAACGGTCTGGGGACGGATCTCCATGCGCGCGCTGCCGTACTCCAGGGAGTAGTCGACGCCGATCACCTCGCCGGGAAGCTTGCCCGCCTTGCGGATCGTCAGCATGCCCAGGCCCAGCTCGGCGGCGACGGGGGCCCCGAGGATGAACCCGCGCGACTCCAGCCCGGCCACCGCGTCGATGCGACCCGCGTAGCGCGCGCCGATCAACTCTACGAGTTCCTTGAAGGCAGGTCCGTTGGCGAACAGGCCTGTGATGTCGCGGAACAGAACACCCGGCTCGGGGAAGTCCGGGATCTCCACCAGGTTGTCCTGGACAAGAGTGGCGACGCGGTCGCCGAGTTCACCGATCATCGATGAGTCTTCTTCCTGTGAGGCTGATTCTCGTTGCCCAGGCGCTTGCCGGGCTTAATCGGGGCCACCTTGACGGCCTTCGCGGAGGAGGACTCGCCGGTGGTGGTGCGGTGGGCGCGCTCGTGCGCGACGGCCGCGTTGTGCTCGCGGGTCTTGTCCGACAGCTCCTGGAAGGTGACGAGGAGCGGCGAGGCGATAAAGATCGACGAGTAGGTGCCCGCGATCATACCGATGAACAGCGCCAGCGAGATATCCACCAGGGTACCCGGGCCCAGGGCCACCGTACCGATGATGAGGATCGCTCCGACCGGGAGAAGGGCCACAACCGACGTGTTGATCGAACGAACCATCGTCTGGTTGACGGCGAGGTTCACGTATTCGGCGAAGGTGTAGTGCTTCTGCTCGTAGACGTCCGATGTCAGCTCGCGCACCTTGTCGAAGACGACGACGGTGTCATAAAGCGAGTAGCCCAGAATCGTCAGGAAGCCGATAACGGTGGCCGGCGAGACCTCGACCTGCAGAATCGCGAACACGCCGACGGTCACCGCGATGTCGTGCACGAGGGCGAGCAGCGCCGAGGCGGCCATCTTCCAGGAGCGGAAGTACACGGTCATAAGCAGGGCCACGAGGGCCATGAAGATGACGAGCGACTGCGCGGCCTTGGTCGTCACCGACGAGCCCCACGAGGGGCCGATCGAGGAGGACTGGACCTCGGACGCTTCCACGCCGTAGGCGCTGGCCAGGGCTTCGCGCATCTGGGCGGTCCCCGCCGAATCCAGCGACGCGGTCTGGATGCGCACCGAGTCGGAGCCGACGCGGGTGACCTTCGGAGCCCCCTCGACAAGGCCGGTAGAGGTCACCGCGTGCGAGGCGAAAGACTCGCTCTGATCGGCCACGTGCGCGACGTCGAACTGAGAACCGCCCGTGAACTCGATCGAGCGGTTCAGGCCCAGAATCGCCACGAGCGCGAAACCAACGACGACCACCGCCGCGGCCAATCCAACGAAGATCTTGCGCTTAGGCACGACCGCATAGGACTTCTCGCCCGAATACAGGGCGTTGCCCCACTGAGCAAAACTCATCATGTCAGTTCTCCTCTTCCTCGGTCGCCACGGGTTCAGCGGACACCTCGGACGTCGCTGAGGCGCCCTCGTCGGCGGCCTGCTCGGCCTTGCGCGCGGCCAGACGCGCCGCGCGGCGACGCTCGGCGATGGACAGTCCATCCCCGGCCTCGTCCTTCGTCGACGAGGCCGACTCCCCGCGCGCGACGACGCGACCGCGTCCGGCGTACACGAGGGCATTCTTTGCGCCCAGGTGCTCGGGGTCGAGGCCGGAGAGCTTGTGGCCCTCGCCGAAGAAGCGGGTGCGGATCAGGAGCTCCATCATCGGGTGCGTAAAGAGGAAGATCACGGCGATGTCGATGACGGTCGTGACACCCAGGGTGAAGGCGAAGCCCTGAACGCCACCGACGGCGAGCAGGTAGAGCACGACGGCCGCGACCAGGTTGACCGCGTCGGAGACCAGGATGGTGCGCTTGGCGCGATCCCAGCCCTCCTCGACGGCGGCCTGCAGCGGGCGACCGTCACGCACCTCGTCTCGGACGCGTTCGAAGTACACGATGAAGGAGTCTGTCGTCACACCGATGGCCATGATCAGGCCTGCGACGCCAGCCAGCGACAGGCGGTAGCCCATCGCCCACGACAGGAGCGCGATCACCAGGTAGGTGATAATCGAGGCGATGATGAGCGAACCCGCGGAGATGACCGCGAGGCCGCGGTACTGCCAGATCAGGTAGAAGATGACGAGCAGGAAGCCGATGAGGGCCGCCCACAGGCCAACCGTCAGGTGATCGGTGCCGATGGTCGCGGAGATCTGCTGTTCGGACTCGACCTCGAAGTTCAAGGGCAGCGAGCCGAACTGCAGCTGGTTGGCCAGCGCGGTCGCGGACTGGGAGGTGAAGTTGCCGCTGATCTGGGCCTCACCGTTGGAGATGATCGCCTCCATCGACGGGGCGGTGATGACCGTGCCGTCAAGGACGACTGCGAAGGCGTTGCGGTCGGGGCGTCCCTGATAGAAGGAGGAGCCCTGCGGATCCGAGTCGTGGTAGCCGTAGAGGATCGTGGACGTGTCCTTGAACTTCTCGGTGCCATCGGCGTTGAACTGCAGGGAGACGATCCACTGACCGGTGGTCTGGCCGTTGTTGTTGCGCGCGAGACCGGCCGTGGCGCTCTTCAGGTCCGAGCCGGGCACGGCCACGGGTCCCAGGATGTACTTAATCTGGCCGGAGTCGTCGCAAGCGGCGTAGGGCTTGTCCGCCGCACCCTCGACGCGCTTGACGTCAGCGGAGGCGGAGCAGTCCAGGGTCAGGAAGTCGTACCAGACCTGCTCGGTGACCCACGCCAGGTCCGAGGCGTTGGCCGGCTCGCTCGCCGGGGTGTCCGACAGGACGCCATCGCCGTTCTGGTCCGCGATGCTCATCGCAGTCGCCTCGTCAAGGGCGGTGGACTGCACCTCGGACGCACCGGACTGGGCTGCGCCAGACTGGGCGTCAGGGCTGGACTGGGCTGCGCCGGACTGGGCGCCCGACTGAGCGCCGCTCTGTGCCTGGCCCGACTGGCCCTCGGCGTCGCTAGAGGTCGCCGCCGTTGTCTGCTGGTTCTGGATCACGCCCTGGGCCGCACCGACGCGCAGCACCGGGCGGAAGTTCATCTGCGAGGACGAACGAATGAGGTCCAGCTGCTCCTGCGAGGGGGTGCCGGGAATCGACACCATGATGTTGGAGTTACCGAGGGAGGAAATTTCGGACTCGGACACGCCGGAGGCGTCGATTCGATTACGAATAATCGTGATCGCCTGCGTGATGTCTTCCTCGGTGATCTCGCGCTGACCCTCGGAGGTTGCGGTGGGGGTCAGGATGAGCTGCGTCCCGCCCTTCAGGTCGAGGGCGAGGTCGGGGTAGGGTGATACGCCCTTGACGAAGTGCCCGATCGCCAGCGCCGCGCACGCCGCCACGATGGCGACGGTGAGCGTCACGAGCGCGCGCACAGGGCGTCGCTTATGAGATGCCACGGTTCTACTTTCCGTTCAGCCTTGTCTTACTTCTGCTGCTCGTCGGAGTCCTGGAGAGGGGACTGCGCGTCCGTGTCGTCGAGCCCGAGGATGGACTCATCCTCGTCCGCCGACTCAGGCGCGTCGGATGCCTCGGCCACCTCGTCCTCCTCGGTCGTGGCCAGGGGCGGCTGGCCACCGATCTCGGCGATCATCTGGCGTTCCCAGTACATCTCGTGACCATCGGTGGTCTCCAGGACGACGATGTCGCCGTCCAGGTCGACGAAACGGCCCCAAAAACCGACGCGGGTACGCACCCACGTGCCGGGGGTGACGGCCGCAAGCTGGTCGCGCTTGTCCTGCTCCATTTTCTCCATCTGCTTCTTGCGGGAGCGCGATGTCCACACCATGAACAAGAGGGCGACAGCGATCAGGGCGAGCATGGTTAGGTTGTTCATAAAGGCTGGTTCACTTTCGATGACGGTCCGGCGCGTCGAGCGCACCTTGCCAGTCTAATGCCGAGGGAAGGTTTTAGCCTAAGTGATGTCCATGCGGCGCGGCGCATCGACGTCAGCGTCGGGATTTGTCACCCCGCGGGCGGCCGGGACCAGCGCCATCGGAGACGAGGCTGCTCCCCTAGTCGAAGAGAGCGCCGTCCGGCGCGGGCGGCGCGAGGCCGAGGTGTCCCCAGGCCTTCGGGGTCGCCATGCGTCCGCGATTGGTGCGCACGAGGAACCCTTCGCGCACGAGGTAGGGTTCGGCGACCGTCTCGACGGTCTCCGCTTCCTCGCCGATGGTCACGGACAGGGTCGTGAGCCCGACGGGGCCGCCGGCGAAACGACGGCACACGGCGTCGAGGACCGCGCGGTCCAGGCGATCCAGGCCGGAGGGATCGACCTCGAAGAGCTCGAGGGCGCCGCGCGCCGCGTCCAGCGTCAGGGTCCCGTCCCCGTGCACCTGGGCGTAGTCGACGACACGGCGCAGGAGCCGGTTCGCGATGCGGGGTGTTCCGCGCGAACGCGAGGCGATCTCGTGGGCGGCGCGCGCGTCGATGGGTGATCCCAGGAGGGTCGCGGAGCGCGTCACGACCGACTGGAGCTCCTCGGTCTCGTAAAACTCCAGGTGAGCGGTAAAACCGAAACGGTCGCGCAGCGGGGCCGGCAGCAGGCCGGAGCGCGTGGTCGCGCCGACAACCGTGAAAGGAGGCAGCGTCAGGGGAATGGAGGTGGCGCCGGGTCCCTTGCCGACAACCACGTCGACGCGGAAATCCTCCATCGCCAGGTAGAGCATCTCCTCGGCGGTGCGCGCCAGGCGGTGAATCTCGTCAATAAAGAGGATGTCGCCTTCCTGCAGGCCCGACAGGATCGCGGCCAGGTCCCCGGCGTGCTGAATCGCAGGTCCGGAGGTCAGGCGCAGCGACGTGCCCATCTCAGCGGCGATAATCATGGCGAGTGTCGTCTTGCCCAGTCCCGGGGGGCCGGCCAAGAGCACGTGGTCGGGGGTGGCCGAGCGCATGCGGGCGGCGTCCAGGACCAGCTGGAGCTGGCCTCGTACGACGCGCTGACCGACG
Source organism: Actinomyces sp. ICM58 (assembly GCF_000283035.1). NCBI lineage: Bacteria > Bacillati > Actinomycetota > Actinomycetes > Actinomycetales > Actinomycetaceae > Actinomyces > Actinomyces sp. ICM58. The sequence continues at coordinate 281 of NZ_ALIY01000163.1, read as the reverse complement.
AACTCGGAGAGCTTCTTGGGGCGCAGGGCCGCCTCGGCGGCGCGCTCAAGCTCGCCCGCGTCCGGGGCGACGATGCGCATCGACTCGATGTCGGGCTGGTCAGCCACGGCCGCCTCCCAGGCTCACGAGCGCGGCGCGCAGCATGTCGGAGGCCCCGAGCCCGCTTCCCGCGAGCTTCTCGATGGCCTTGGCTGCCTGCGCCTCGGACCAGCCCAGGCCCACGAGGGCGGCGCTCACCTCGGCGGCGACCGCGTCCTGGCTCGGCGCAGGTGCCGCGGTCG
>NZ_ALIY01000162.1:0-9018 GCF_000283035.1 Actinomyces sp. ICM58 | reverse complement strand
GAGCCGCACCGCATCGCCCGCTACCTCGAGTCCCTGGCCGCCACCTACCACACCTGGTATGGCCAGTGCCGCGTGACGCCTCGCGGCGACGACCCGGTCGAGCCCGGCCACGTCGCCCGCCTCTGGCTCAACGACGCGGTCACCCAGGTGCTGCGCACAGGCCTCGGCCTCCTTGGCGTGAGCGCCCCCGAGAGGATGTGACCCGGTGAGCGAGGCGGAGTTCCTGACCTGCCCGACCCCCGACGAGCGCCCCGACCTGTGGCCGTGGAGCGCGGCGCGGGAGGGAGGCGTGCTGCGCGTGGGCGGCGTCGACCTGACCAGCGTCGCCGACGAGTTCGGCACGCCCACCTTCGTGCTCGACGTCGAGGCCATGCGCGGCCGCGCCCGCGTGTGGGCCAGCGCGATGGCCGAGGAGTTCTGGGACGGCTACGGCATGAGCGGCGGCGACGCCTTCTACGCCGGCAAGGCCTTCCTGAGCGCCGACGTCGCGCGCCTTGTCGCGGCTGAGGGTCTGGGTATCGACACCGCCTCGCTCGGCGAACTGAGCCTCGCCCTGCGCGCCGGCGTGGATCCTTCGCGGATCGGTCTGCACGGCAACAACAAGTCCGACGCGGAAATCCGCCTCGCCCTCGAGGCCGGCATTCACCGCATCTTCATCGACTCGATGGACGAGGTCCGCCAGATTGAGCGCGTCGCTGCTTCGCTCGGTGTCACCGCGCCCGTCATGGTGCGCCTGAAGTCTGGCATTCACGCGGGTGGCAACGAATACATCGCGACCGCCCACGAGGACCAGAAGTTCGGCCTGTCCCTGGCCACCGGCCAGGCCTACGAGGCCGTGGCCGCCATCAAGGACGCGCCGCACCTGGACTTCCGCGGGCTGCACAGCCACATCGGCTCTCAGATTTTTGGGACCGAGGCCTTGGCCGAGGCCGCCCGCATCGTCATCGACTTCGCGGCGGTTGTGCGCGACGAGCTGAGCCTGGACGTGCCCGCCATCGACCTGGGCGGTGGCGTCGGCATCGCCTACACCGGCCAGGATCCGGTCCCCACCTCCCCGGTCGAGGTCGCCCGAGCGCTGGCTGGCGTCGTGCGCGAGCGCTGCGCCCACCACGGCCTGCCTATCCCGCACGTGTCCGTCGAACCCGGCCGCTCGATCGCCGGCCCCTCGATGGTCATGCTCTACCGCGTCGGCGTCGTCAAGGACGTGTCCCTGGACGATGGGGGAGTGCGCCGCTACGTGGCCATCGACGGCGGCATGTCGGATAACATCCGTCCCGTCCTCTACGACGCTGTCTACACGGCGACGCTCGCGAACCGCGACCCGGCCCAGGCCTCGTCCGTGGCGCGCTGCCGCGTCGTCGGCAAGCACTGCGAGAGCGGCGACATCATCATCCGCGACATCGACCTGCCCGCCGACATTGCGGGCGGCGACCTGCTGGCCGTGCCCGCCGTCGGGGCGTATGGATACTCGATGGCGTCGAACTACAACATGTTGACGAAGCCCGGCGTGCTGGGCGTCGAGGGGGGAAACGCCCGCTGGTTCATCCGCCCGCAGACGATCAATCATCTGCTGGCCCTCGACGCGGGCCTGGAGTAAACGTCGGCTTGTAACAAACCGATCAGACGGGGAGTGCCTTCGGGCACTCCCCGTTTTGTGTGCACTCCCTGTCTTGTGCTCCCCCAAATTTCGCATGCAATTCCCTCGACGCTATTTCAAGCTTTGAAATCAGATCGTTGGTATTCTGCGCTTTTCCGGGGGTGTCGAAAACTGTGGCGAGGGGAATTGCATGCGAAATTGCAGGGGAGTCCGTAATCCTAGAGGTCAACTTAGGGCAGCCTAGGTTTTGTTGTTACTGACAAACTCTAGGATGATGGGCGCAGCTGTACATGCAGCCGAAATCCTGACAGTGACAATCGAAAGTCGAGGAATCATGCGCCGCACTGTCGCACGCATCGGCGTCGTCGCCGCGCTCACCCTGTCCGTGGGTCTCGTGACGGCACAGACCCCGCCAGCCCGCGCCGACGAACCCGCCGCGGGCCTCATTTCCGCCACCCGCGCCAACGACGACGAGATGAACTACGCCATCAACCTGGCGCCGGGAGTCAGTGCCGAGGACTTCCAGCGCGCCCTCGCGCTGGTCCCGTCGGTCAAGGGCGCCGCCCTGGCCTCCTATCCGCAGATCGGCACCTTCTTCGCACAGAGCGCCACGCCCTCGTTCGCGCCCGACCTGGCCGCCGCGCTCAAGGACGCGGGCATCCCCATTCACTCGATCGGCCCGACCCGCACCCAGGGCGTCCTCTACTACGAGCGCGTCACCCTACCCACCGGCGAGGACACCCCCGCGGGCGACAACGCCGCGGGCGACAACGCTGCTGCCCCCGGCGGCTTGGCCTTCGTGGGCGACGAGGCCGCGACCGAGGCCCAGGCCGGCGCCGAGGAGCGAATCTTCAACTGGGGTGCCGAGACCATGCATGCGCGCGAGGCCGGGGCCGTGTCCGTGGAACGCGCCCCCGTGACCGTCGCCGTCGTGGACTCGGGCGTCGAGGACACGCACCCCGACCTGGAAGGCCGCGTGGACACGCAGCGCTCCGTGAAGTGCTCGGTGAACGGCGTCGCCACGCAGGACTTCTACGGCTGGCGCGACGAGTTCTACCACGGCACGCACGTCGCGGGCATCATCGCCGCCAACCACAACGACATTGGCATCGACGGCATCGCACCCCAGGCGACCATCGTGGCGATTCAGGCCACGAACGATAACCGCCTCATCTACCCCGAGTACGTGACCTGCGCGTTCATGTGGGCGGCCGATCACGGGGTGGACATCGTCAACAACTCCTACTCGATGGACCCGTGGGTCTACTGGAGCCCGACGGACCCGGAGCAGGCGGCGGGCCTGGAGGCGGCGACGCGCTCGATTCACTACGCGCAGGGCAGGGGCCTGGCGGTCATCGCCGCCGCCGGTAACGAGGGGGTGAACATCGACAATCCCACGATCGATAACGGTTCTCCCACAGATGCCGCTACGCCGACCAAGGGGCGCGCCGTCGAGGGAGGTATCCGCGTGCCCTCCATGATCGACGGCGTCGCTCAGGTGAGCGCCCTCGCTCAGGCCTACAACGTGGCCCCCGGCTTGTCACTGGCGCGCGCCGATTTTTCCAACTACGGCACGACGATCGACTTCGCGGCCCCCGGTGACCAGATCTACTCGACAGCGCCGCTGCTGTTCTACCTGAGCGGCTACGCGGTGGCCGATGGCACGTCCATGGCGACGCCGCACGTGTCGGGCGTCGCGGCTCTCATCAAGTCGGTGCACCCCGAGTACACGGGCGCGCAGGTCATCGACCTCATGAAGAAGCAGGCGGCTCGCAACTACGGGGAGCTGAACGCTCCCTGGGATGGCAAGGAATACCGCGGCAACGGCTTGCTGGATGCTCTCGACGCCGTCCTCAAAGACCAGCCCAGGCCCGTGATCGGCCAGATCGAGTACTCGAGGGATGGGACGGCGTGGGCGCCGCTGGACGGCCAGGAGCTCTCCGGTTCCGTCTCGGTGCGCGCGACGGTCAGCGGGCCCATGACCTCGGCGCGAGTGCTGGTGGGCGGCGGCGAGGTCGCCGCTGCCACGGGCGCGGGAGAGCTGACGGGCAACGTCGTGACGCTGCGGGCGGACGGCGTGGATGTCTCGGCTCTGTCGGGGGAGCAGGTCGTTCGGGTCGAGGCCTCGGGCCGCAACCCGGATCCGCGCGCCGACGACGACGCGGCCTCCTCCGCGGCCTTCACGGTCACCTCGGGCGGCGAGGATACGCACGAGGCCGTGGCCGGTCAGTGGATCTCGGATTCGCTGGGCTGGTGGTGGCGCAATGCCGACGGCACTTACCCGGCGTCGACGTCGATGCGTATTGGAAGCGAGCTCTACCGTTTCGATGCGCGCGGCTACATGGTGACCGGCTGGGTGAGCGAGGGCGGCCGGTGGTACTACCACGGTGTCTCCGGCGCGCAGGCGTCGGGCTGGCTGAGCGTGGGCGGCACCTGGTATTACCTGGATCCGGACTCTGGCGCCATGGCCTCGGGCTGGGTCAACCTGGAGGGCACGTGGTACTACCTGGACGCGTCGGGTGCGATGCGCACCGGCTGGTTGAGTAATGGCTCCGTCTGGTACTACCTGCGTGCCTCCGGGGCGATGGCTACCGGCTGGGTGTTGGACGGGGGCTCCTGGTATTACATGGATGCGTCGGGGGCGATGGTTACCGGTGCGCGCGTGATCGACGGAGTGTCCTACGTCTTCGACCCGTCGGGTCGCATGCTCTAGGCGCGGCTCGCCGTCTGTCCGCCCGACCCGGGGTGGACAGGAGTCGTGGTTGATGGTGGAGGGGCTGCGCGTCGCGCGGCCCCTCCCATTGTCTGCGCGTGCGCGCAGGTGTTGACGGGTTTTAGCCGCTCTGAATTGTCGATGGTGACAAACTTGAGGAAGATAGTCCTACGCGTGTACGTTGCTGTGCTCGCGATCGTGACAACCGAAAGTTGAGGAACCATGCGCCGCAACGCTGCACGCATCGGGCTCGTCGGAGTCCTCGCCCTCTCGATGGGCGTGGCAACCGCGACCGCTCCACCCGCCAGAGCTGATGACCCCGCGTCGCTGATAGCCCCCGCCCGAAGTGGCGCGGGCTTGATGAACTACGCGATTAACCTGAGCCCGGGGGCCAGCCCCGCCGAGCTGGAGCGGGCCCTCGCCCTCGTCCCGAGCGCCCACGGCGTCGCCCTGGCCTCCTACCCGCAGATCGGTACCTTCTTCGCCCAGAGCGAGTCGGCCTCGTTCGCGCCCGACCTCGCCGAGGCCCTGGCCGGCGCCGGGATCAAGGTGCACTCGGTCGGACCGACCCGCGTCGCGCCCGTGCCCGAGGGCGAGCGAGCCGCGGCGAGTAGCCCCGGTGACAAGCCGGCACCGGTGCCGACCTCCCCGCAGTCGGGGCAGGGAGGCGCGCAGAGCGGGCCGCAGTCGGGGGCCCCTGCGGGCGGCACGAACAGCGTTCGCGACCATGACGCCACCGAGGCTGAGGGTGCGGAGGACATCTCGAACTGGGGTGCCGCCGCGATGAGCGCGCGCGAGGCGGGCGCCGTGCCCGTCGCGCACGCCCCCGTCACGGTTGGCGTCATCGACACGGGCATCGACGACATGCACCCCGACCTGGCCGGGCGCGTCGACCAGACGCGCTCCGTGTCCTGCGCGGTCAACGGCATCGCCTCCCAGGGTTACGGTTCGTGGCGCGACGACTACTTCCACGGCACGCACGTCGCGGGCATTATCGCCGCCAACCACAACAGCATTGGTATCGACGGCATCGCGCCCCAGGCGACCCTCGTGTCGATCAAGGCCGCCAACTCCGAGCAACTCATGTACCCGGAATACGTGACCTGTGGGTTCATGTGGGCGGCCAGCCACGGGGTCGACATTGTCAACAACTCCTACTCGATGGACCCGTGGATGTACTGGAGCCCGACCGACCCGGAGCAGGCGGCGGGCCTGGAGGCGGCGTCGCGTTCCATCGCCTACGCGCAGGGCAGCGGCCTGGCCGTCATCGCCTCGGCCGGTAACGAGGGCGCCGACAACGACAACCCGACGACCGATTCGGCCTCGCCGACGGACCTGGACACGCCCATCAAGGACCGGCCCGTCGCGGGCTCCATCCGCGTCCCCGGACAGGTCGCGGGGGTCAGCCAGGTGAGCGCCCTCAAGCGTGTCAACGAGGAGACGAAGCCCGAGTGGACGACGCTCGCGCGCGCGGACTTCTCCAACTACGGCACCACCATTGACTTCGCCGCCCCCGGCGAGGGCATCTACTCCACCGTGCCCACCAGCCAGTATGCGAGCGGCTACGCTAAGACGAGCGGAACCTCGATGGCCGCCCCGCACATCACGGGCATCGCCGCGCTCATCAAGGCCACGCACCCGGCGTTCACGGGCGCCCAGATCGTCGACCTCATGCGCAAGCAGGCCGCCATCGACTACACGCGCCTGGACGCTCCCACCGACGGCAAGGAGTACCGCGGCCACGGCTTCATCAACGCGCTGACCACGATGCGCCGCGACCAGCTGCGCCCGACCGTGACGACCCTCGAATACCGCGTCGGCAAGGGGGAGTGGAAGAACCTTGACGGCGCCGTCCTGCCCGCCGGCCTCGTCACCTTCTACGCGTCCGCGGCCTCGCCGATCAGCCACCTGCACATGGACGTCGCCGGCCTGACCGGCGTCGACCGCGACGGGTTGGGCAAGTACGGGGACGACGAGCTGGGCGTGTCCGCGGAGAACGTAGACCTGAGCTCCCTCCTCCCCGAGGGCGCCGACTCGGTCACCGCGCGCGTGCAGGTCAGCGCCACAGGCATTAACTTCGACCGCCAGGCCGACGACGACACGGGCCGCGAAGCCACGTTCACGGTGTCGCGCGACCCCGCCGTGGTCCCCCAGCCCGCGCCCGATCCCGCAGACAACACGGTGCCCGCCCCCGCAACACCGACCGCCGGAATCACCGCCCCCGCGCGAGCCGCCGAGCAGCTGCCCGCCAACTACGCGGTGAACCTGCCCAAGGGCGCTGATAAGGCCACCTTCGAGCGGGCCGCAGCCCAGGCCTCGTTCCTGGGAGGCCTGGTCCTGGCACGCTACCCGCAGTTCGGGACGTTCTTCGTGCAGTCCGCCTCGCCCTCGTTCTCACCCGACCTGGGCGCGGCGCTCATCAAGGAGGGCATCAGCTACGACTCGATCGGCCCGACCCGCCAGGCCCCCGTCGGCGGTAACGAGGCCGTGGTCCCCGTCGACTACACGACCCTCGCGCGCGCGAACGCGGCGCTCGCGGCCTCCCCGAAGGCTGACGGCGCCCAGGCCGGCGGTGTGCAGGATGGCGGCGCGCAGGGAGGCGACGAGGCCGGGGTGACGCCCGACCCGCAGACCTCCAACGGGTGGCACCTCCAGGCGCTGCGCGCGCTCGAAGCCCAGGGCGTGGACGTCATGCGTGCCCCCGTGACCGTGGGCGTCATGGACCAGTCCATTGACGACACTGTTCCGGACTTGGCGGGCCAGGTGGACCATTCGAAGTCGGTGGCTTGTAACGTGAACGGCATCCCGAACCAGGATCCGGCGGCGTGGCGCTGGGACGACGCGACCCACGGGACGCACGTGGCCGGGTCGATTGCCGCGAAGCATGACGGCGTGGGCGTTGATGGTGTGAATCCGACGCTGACAATCGCCGCGATCAACGTGGCGTCGCGCAACGGCGGCTACTTCTACCCCGAGTATATTGTGTGCGGCTTCGTGTGGGCCGCGGAGCACGGTATCTCGGTGACGAATGGCTCGTACTACGTGAATCCGTGGAAGTACTGGATGCCGGGCGACCCGGAGCAGGCGGCGGGCCTGGAGGCTGTCCAGCGTGCGGCCGACTATTCGACATCGAAGGACGTCATTAACGTGGTGGCCGCCGGCAACTGGACGACGGACCTGGACAACCCGCCCGCGACCGACGATTCGTCACCGGGCGACACGTGGGGCGCTTACGAGCGGGACGTGAAGGGCGGCGTGTACCTGCCGTCGATGATGCGCGGTACCCTAGCGGTGTCGGCGTTGCAGCTGCCCGACGGCGCGGACCCGGCCACCGGCGTGTTGGAGCCGACGTCCTGGTCGAACTGGGGTGCCTCGACGATTGATTTCGCGGCTCCCGGCGCGAAGATCTACGCGCCGCTGACGAGCTGGTACGGCAAGGCCTACGGGAACCTGTACGGGACGTCGCAGGCGGCGCCTCTGGCGGCGGCCGTGATTGCGACGCTGCGTCAGGTGCATCCGGAGATGAACGCTTCGGAGATTATTGCCTTGGCGAAGAAGCAGGCGTCCGCGCCCGAAAACTGGTCGCGCCTGGCCGCGCCCGTCGAGGGGCGCGAGTACCGGGGCGCCGGCTTGCCGAACGCGTTGGACGCGGTGCTGAAGGATCAGGCGACGCCGGTGATCGGCACGGTCGAGTACTCGACGGATGGGTCTACGTGGATGCCCTTGGCAGGTGAATCCGTCGCGGGTCGCGTCTCGGTGCGGGTCAGTGTTTCCGGTCCCGTGACGAGCGCGCGCCTGCTGCTGGGTGATCGTGAGATCGCGGCGGGGCACGGGAGTGGGGAGTTCTCCGGTCCCGGGCTGACGCTGCAGGCTGACGGCGTGGACGTGTCGCACCCGCAGGGTGTGGGGCGTTTCGCGGGCGCCACGACGGTCACGGTCGAGGCGTTCGGCCGCAACTTTGACCCGCGGGCCGACGACGACGCGACCGTGCAGGTGCCATTCACGGTGAGCCCCGATCACGTGGGGCCCGACGAGGCCGGGGCTGGGCGCTGGGTGTCCGGCGTGCTCGGCTGGTGGTGGCGCTACGACAACGGGACGTATCCGACGTCCACGCAGCTGCGCATTGATGGGGCGATCTACCGTTTTGATGCTCACGGGTACATGGTGACCGGATGGGTGTACGAGGGTGGCCGCTGGTTCTACTATGGGCCGTCTGGCGGTCAGGCCTCCGGGTGGGTTCACGTGGCCGGCTCGTGGTACTACCTGGATCCTTTGAGCGGTGCGATGGCGAGCGGCTGGACGAAGGTGCGCGACACCTGGTACTACCTGTCGTCGTCCGGAGCGATGCGTACCGGCTGGGTGCGTGATGGCGGCTCCTGGTTCTATCTGTCGTCTTCTGGGGCGATGGCCACCGGCTGGGTGAGGGACGGGTCCTCCTGGTACTACCTGTCGTCTTCTGGGGCGATGGCCACCGGATGGCTGCGTGATGGCGGCTCCTGGTTCTACCTGTCGTCTTCTGGGGCGATGGTGACGGGCAGCCGGTGGATCGACGGCACGCGCTACTCGTTCGACGCCGAGGGGAGGCTCCTCCCGTAGCTGATGGGGTGTTTCCTGTGGGCTGAATGACCTCCTCAGACTAGTGAGAGGTTTTCGAGCTACCATGGAAGTGCCTGGCCAAGTCCGACCTCCCAGCGGACTGTGGTCGAGC
>NZ_ALIY01000161.1:0-3542 GCF_000283035.1 Actinomyces sp. ICM58 | reverse complement strand
AGCCTCCGCGTGGGAGGCTCCCGCCGTCGTGGTGGTGTCAGTCGTCATCACTGGCAGTTGTTCGCTGTCGTCAGGGCGTTGATGTTGTCCTTCATGACGGCCGCGTAGTCCTTGGAGGAGTCGGTCTGGGACTCGATCGGGTCCAGGACGGCCGTGGAGATGCCGAGGTCGTCGGCCAGGGTCTGCGCGACCTTGGGGTCGATGAGCGCCTCCGTGAAGATGGTGGTCACGCCCTGGTCTTTGGCGATCTGGCTAATCTCGGCGAGTCGCGCGGGCGAGGGGGAAGAGTCGGGGTCGAGGCCCGAGATGCCCACCTGGGTCAGGCCGGTGCGGTCGGCGAGGTAGCCGAACGCGGTGTGCGCGGTGACGAAGGTCTTGATCTGGCAGGTCGCGGTCTTCGCGACGAGGTCGTCACCCAGGGCGCTGAGTTCTTCGTTCAGGGCCTGAGCGTTGGCCTTGTAGGTGTCGGCGTTGGCTGGGTCGGCCTCGGCGAGCTTGTCGCCCACCAGGGTCGCGGCGCTCGCCATGCGCACCGGGTCCAGCCAGAAGTGAGGGTCGGCGCTCATATCGTGGTGGTGGCCCTCGTGATCGTGGCCCTCGTGATCGTGGTCGGCGTGCTCCTCGGTGGCGCTCTCGCCGGACTGAGCCTCGTCGGCGTCCTCGTCCTCGCTCGGATGGTTGGCGGAGGAGTTGGCCTCGACCAGTTCGACGGCGGGGGAGACGTCAATGACGGTTGTGGGGGCCTGCTGCTCGATGGCCTCGTCCACCGCGGCCTGGAAGCCCGCGAGGTAGACGACGGCGTCCGCGGAGGCCAGGGCGTCGACCGTCTTGGGGGAGAGTTCGAGGTCGTGGGGCTCGGCGCCCGCGGGGGTTAGTGAGGTGACGGTGACGTGCTCGCCGCCGATCTTCTCAGCCAGGTACTGCAGGGGGTAGAAGGACGCCATGACGGTCAGAGTCCCGTCCTTGCTGGCGTTTCCTTCCGAGGAGGGGGCGGAGGAGCAGGCGGACAGTGCGAGCGCTGTGGCGGCCGCGCATGCGGCGGCGAGGAATCTCTTCGACATGAGAATCATTCTCTGGGGCTCTGAGAATCATTGTCAAATCATTCCCAGGGTGCGGACCCCGTCAGGCAGGGGCGTTACTTCGCGCGCGCAGTCGTCGCCCGCACGACCAAATCGGCCGAAAAGACGTAATCGGCGTGCTCAGGAGTGTAGTCGGGTGTGGCCAAGGCCTCGAATAGACTGCGCACCGCCGCCGCGACGATCGCGGGTACAGGCTGGTGGACCGTCGTCAGCCCCGGGCTCAGGTGTGACATGAGGAAAGAATCATCGAATCCGATGACCGAGATGTCCTCCGGGACGGAGAGGCCCAGTGAGGTGATCGTGCGGATCGCGCCGAGCGCCTGCAAGTCGGAGCCCGTCACGATCGCCGTCACGCCGCGCTCGATCAGGCCGTTCGTGTGAGCCGCCGCGGCCTCGTACGTATAGAAGGTCTCCTCGATGATGGGGGAGCGGTCGCCGACCAGCTCCTCCATGACCTGGGTGAAGGCCTCGGCCTTGCGCAGCGCCGGGACAACGTGTGTGCGCCCCGTCAACAGCGCGATGCGCGAATGACCGAGCTCATGCAGATGCGTAACGGCCGCGCGAATGCCTAGAGCGTCACCCGTCGAAAAATCGGGGGCCGGGATCTCCGCTCGCGCCCCGTTGATGGTCACGAGCGGGATCGAATGAGCCACGACCTCGTGATAGGGACCGAGGTCCGCCAGCAGGTCCGCGTGCCTGCCCGAGACGAAGATCAAGCCGCTGACGCGATGCTCCAAGAGCGAAGAGAGGTGATCGAACTCGGAGGTGGCGCCCGGCGTTTGAGAACGGATCATCGCGATACCCCCAGCCCGCGCGACCTCCTCCTGGAGGTGATGGGCGAAGGCCGCGAAGATCGGATTGGTGAGCTCGGGGACGATGATGCCGATCGTCGGGGTGTCGGGGGTGCGCTCGGGGGTCGGGCGGTCGTAACCCAACTCGTCAATAGCCGTCAGGACCTTGCGGCGCGTCTCGTCAGAGACCTGTCCGACGCCGTTGAAGACGCGAGAGACGGTGGCTGTCGAGACGCCGGCGTGCGCAGCAATATCAGCCATGCTGGTGCGGTTTTTCGTCATCGACTCAACTCTCCTTTGGGTCTGTCCGCTCGACGCTTCGGTACAAATGTAACAGGAAGCTCACAATTCGGAAAATTATTGCAGAAACAAAAACGGAGGTACTACAGTGGCACTAGCGGGTCGCTGATGGAGGCGACCAGCCCGACCAACACAGGAGAAATAATGCGACGTGGTATCGCAGCACTCGGCGTCTTCGCGGCGGCTACCGCCCTGGCCGCCTGCAATGGCAACACTACCCCCACGACGAACTCGTCCGAGAATTCCAACGAGACCCTCGCGACCCTCACCATCTGGGCCGACGACACCCGTTTCTCGCAGGTGCAGTCCTTCGCCGAGGACTTCACGGCGTCGACCGGCGTCGCCGTCAACGTCGTCCAGAAGTCCGAGGCCGACATGGACACCGAGTTCACCACCCAGGTCCCCACCGGCAACGGCCCCGACCTGATCGTCATGGCCCACGACAAGCTCGGCGCCCTCGTCTCTAACGGCGTCGTCGCCCCCGTCGACCTGGGTCAGGCCAAGGAGCAGTTCTCCGACGTGGCCGTCAAGGCCGTCACCTACAACGGCCAGACCTACGGCGTCCCCTACGCCGTCGAGTCCGTCGCCCTGGTGCGTAACAATGCGCTCACCCAGGACACCCCGACCACCTACGATGACATGATCGCCTCCGGCAAGAAGACGGGCGTCGAGTACCCCTTCATCATCCAGATGGGCGACAAGGGTGACCCGTACCACTTCTACGGCTTCCAGACTTCCTTCGGTGCCCCCGTGTTCAACACCAACGCCGACGGTGAGTACACCTCCGAGCTGGCCATGGGCGGCTCCGGCGGCACCGACTTCGCCAACTGGCTCAAGGCCCAGGGTGACGCGGGCATCATCTCCCCCTCGATCACCGGCGACATCGCCAAGCAGGCCTTCCTCGACGGCAAGGCCGCCTACACGGTGACCGGCCCCTGGAACGTCGCCGCGTTCCGTGACAATAAGATGGACGTCTCCGTCCTGCCCATCCCCGCCGCCGGCTCGCAGGCCGCTCAGCCCTTCGTCGGCGTCCAGATGTTCTACCAGAGCGCCAAGTCCGCCAACCCGGTCGCCGCCAAGCAGTTCTTCAACTACCTGGCCACCCCCGAGGCCCAGGAACAGATGCAGAAGCTCGGCGGTCGCGCCTCCGCGATGCCGTCGGTCGCCGCCAAGTCGGATGACCAGGACATCAAGGACTTCTCGAAGGTCGCCGAGGCCGGCGCGCTCGCTCCCGCGATCCCCGCCATGGGCTCCGTCTGGAACTACTGGGGCCAGACCGAGGCCAACATCGTGACCGGCACCGAGACCCCCGCCGAGGGTTGGGCTACGATGATCACCAACATCAACAACGCCATCGCCTCCAAGTGAGCGA
>NZ_ALIY01000160.1:0-2125 GCF_000283035.1 Actinomyces sp. ICM58 | reverse complement strand
GGCTCGTTGTCCGGCCAGGCCCCACCACAGCCCACGGGCACCGCAGCCAGGCCCACCATCCTCGTTCCAGCTTGTTCCTAAGTGGTGTTACACCATTTAGCCAGGTATTACACCACTTCCCAGGTAGTGTAATGCTCCCTAACTGGTGTAATGCTCCCTAACTAGTGCAGCACTCATCGCGCGTGGACATGAAAACGCCGGCTCGGACCATCACAGGCAGCAGTCGGCAAAGCCCACAACGCCTCGGCACACTCAGGGATGGCAACTTGATGCGGACGAAGCAGCTGAATTGCCCACGCACGTAACGCAGCGAAGTCTTCGTAGTCCCTCCAAGAGACCCGGTATATCGTCCACCCCGCAGAGCGCAAATCATTTTCTCGCTGGATCCAGTCACGCTTCGCCCGCGCAAACTCGGCATCATCCTTGCCCAGCTTTCCGATGCCATCGAACTCGAAGATGATCATGAGTCCCGGAATCGCGATGTCCGCAAAGTAACGGCGCCCATTGATGACTATCTCGAACTGGGTCACAACTTCGAAGGAACTCACCGACTTGAGAACCCACAGAAGAGCAGCCTCGGCTGGGTTGTCACACCCGGGGTCAGCGGCGGCTATCAAGCGCTGTGCCCGCCTGTAGGGGACGCATTCCTTCTGCTGCCGATACAGCTCCAAGCATTCAAGCATCTTGCTCCGAACGCGTTGCGCTCGTTGCCTACTTTCTTGCTGGGATAGCACTACAAACCGAGACTCGTAGTGCAATGCCATGCAAATTGCCACGAATCCGCTGAGACGTTCCGAATAACAAGCCATGCGAACTGCCGCCTCAACGACCGATTCACATCGCAACCGATCAACGATCTCGACGCTGTGTTCACACGGTTTCTTCACTGTCGAACACACGAACGTCGCAGGAATAGTCACCGTTTGCATGGTGACCGCCGGCATTGAGCGCCGCCCATGCCGTGACGCGCACCAAATCACAACATCGGGATTTGCCTCCCACAGTGGTATCGACCGCGCAACGAATGAACTAGGGCCTACGAATACCGGGGAGCCGGAGCTACTGTCACTCACGACAAGTAATCGAGCCCTAGCGACGAGAGCCCATATCTCCCAGTACGTCATCGGTGGCCCGGACCGATGGATCCTGACGTAGCGGCCACGCTGGATACGAATCACGTTGCCCGACGACAGATCACCTACTGAAGGCCGTCCATTCGTCGAAGACCTGATAACAGTCAGCGATTGAGCATTCATATCTCCATCATCGGCAAGACAGCGTGCCAAGTCACGACCAGAGAACGAACCTGTGGATAGAGGCAAGCTGCTCCGAGGGGTTGTGGATAACGTCCGCTCTCACACTCATCTGCAAGTTCTCCAAGCGCAATCGGCGGTCACCATCGGCCAGCTGGCAACATTCTCCGCATATGCGCTTGTTCCTAAGTGGTGTTACACCATTTAGCCAGGTATTACACCACTTCCCAGGTGGTGTAATGCTCCCTAACTGGTGTAATGCTCCCTAACTGGTGCAGAGCTTCCCGACGCATGACGCAGTAATCGAGATAGGCACGCAAAGACTCGGCAGCGACTACTCACGCCCCCGATGGTCTCAACCGCCATACACCCCAACTCAATCCACATGCGGCGGTCACGCGGCTTCACCCCTGCGCCGCGCGCGCCAGGCCGACAACGCGCGCCCGGGCAGGCGTTCCGGTCGCCCGCGACCAGGCTGCGACGACCACGTCAAGGTCCACGGTCGGGTCGACCAGGAGCGCCGTCGACAGCGCCTCCGCGAGCACCCCCGATGTGGCCACGACACTGACCTGCCGCACGCCCGCGCGCGCCGGGTAGCCCGTCCGCGGGTCGATGATGTGGTGGTCCAGCAGGCGCGAGGAGGGCGCCGCCCCATCGGTGCGAGAGGACGCGGTAGCAACGGCCGCGCACACGGATGTTTCACGGGTTATTTCACGCAGGGACGAGGCCTGCCCTCCCCCGGCGAGCGCGCCCAGCTCAGCAGCAACAACAGTGGCGTGAGTACGAGCATCGGCGCGAGAGGACGTGGCAGTTTCAGCCGCACACGCGGGTGTTTCACGGGTTATTTCACGCAGGGACGAGGCCTGCCCTCC
>NZ_ALIY01000159.1:0-2472 GCF_000283035.1 Actinomyces sp. ICM58 | reverse complement strand
TCAACCGCGAAATCCGCCGACGCACCGACTCCGTGGGAATCTTCCCCAACCGCCAGGCCATCATCCGCCTGGTCGGAGCCGTCCTAGCCGAACAAAACGACGAATGGGCCGAAGGCCGACGCTACCTCAGCCTCGACATCCTCACCAAATCACGACTCACACCCCAACCCACCCAACAGGAGGACACCCCACTACAACTCAGCGCATAACCCAACCCGAAGGACACAAAACGATTACACCACTCCACAGGACTTGACCTCCGGAAGCGTGCAACCTATCCGGATGTGGCTAACCTATCCGGAAGCGTGCAACCTATCCGGATGCGCGTAACCTATCTGCGTGGTGCCGCTGTTGTGTCACCTTGACACTTACCATACAATTCCCATGAAGGTTACCCAATATTCATCGTGATTGTGTCAGTGAGGTTATCATGGGTTCTTCCGGCGTTGCTCGAGTGGTTGCATCGTTGGTGATTGCAGGAGCAGGATTCGCCGGTGGCATGAAGGTTGCCCCCGTACTCGGCTTTGGGTACACGCAGGATCAGGGTACGGAACCTGTCGTCACCGTTGACACAACTCTTGTGAAAAACTCTTTCGCAGACATTGGTGAGCTTGCCACCGAGTCCTACAACTTCACCCAGGTGGGGAAATACTCTGAGGAGGGAACCAAGGTGTTCGGCATGGAAGTGCCGGGCACGGGCGCCCATTACCTCATCACCTATTCGGGCGAGGTAAAAGCTGGGCTGGCCGATGTGAGCCAGATTCAGGTCGAGGTTGACGAGGTGGGGCATGTCGTGACGGTGACCGTGCCTGCCGTCGAAGTTCTCTCTGCCTCCATCGACCCTGCCTCGGTCGAGACCTACGACCAGTCTTTCTCCATCGTCAACCAGATCGAGGTCGGAGAAGTCACCACCTTCCTGGCGGAACGGGAGACTGCTGCCGCAGACGAGGCCATCTCCAAGGGACTGCTCGACAAGGCGCAGGGGCGTGTGGAAGACATTGTGAAGAAGCAAGTCAACGCTGTTCTTGGCGAGCAGGCCAGCAAATACGAGGTGCGCGTCGTTCTGCCGCCTCCTCCCGCTCAGTGATGCTTCGAGCCTCACAGATGACCGGGCCTCACAGCGCTGCTTGCCCCGGCCTCGTGGGTGGCGTGCACTAGACTTGCTAGCGTGAGCCGATCCCCCCGCCAACGCGACACGCGCCGCCGCCTCGACCCGACCCTGCCCGAGGGCGCCGTCCCCTCCGAGACGGGCCTGCTTGGCCCCCTCGAAGTGAAGGCCATCTCCGAGGCGCTCGGCATCCGCCCCACGAAGGTGCTGGGCCAGAACTTCGTGCACGACGCGGGCACGGTCCGCAAGATCGTCGCCGCCGGCGGCGTCGTGGAAGGTGACGAGGTCGTCGAGGTCGGCCCCGGCCTCGGCTCCCTGACCCTGGCACTCCTGGAAGTCGGCGCGCGCGTGAGGGCTGTCGAGATCGACCCGCCCCTGGCCGCCGCCCTGCCCGAGACTGTGCGCGCCCGCATGAGCGAGGCCGCCGACCGCTTCCACGTCGTGACCATGGACGCCACCGAAATCAAGGGTGTCGACGACTTTGGCGTGGACTGGCCCGCCCCCACGAAGCTCGTGGCGAACCTGCCGTACAACGTGGCCGTGCCGGTTCTGCTCAACATGCTCGAGGCCTTCCCCTCCATCCAGGGCGTCGTCGTCATGGTCCAAGCCGAGGTCGCGGATCGCCTGGCCGCAGGCCCCGGATCGCGCACATACGGCGTGCCCTCCGTCAAGGCATCCTGGTACGGGACGGTCGAGCGTGCCGGGACGATCGGCCGCTCCGTGTTCTGGCCCGTGCCCGGCGTCGATAGTGCCCTCGTGCGCCTCACGCGCTTGGAGAGCCCGCGCGGCGACGACGAGCTGCGCCGCGCCACCTTCGAGGTCACCGACGTGGCCTTCGGCCAGCGCCGCAAGACCCTGCGAGCGGCACTCAAGAACTGGGCGGGCGGCCCCGAGGCCTCCGAGGCCCTCCTGACCGCTGCCGGCATCGACCCGACGCGCCGCGGCGAAACCCTCTCGATCGACGAGTTCGTCGAGCTGGGACGCGCCGTCATCGACGCCCGAGGCCGTGGCACCCTCGCGCCCTCGACCGCGGCCCGCTGACGGCCGGTAGGAATCCGCTAGGAAGAAGGAACCGCATGCGTGAAGTGCGCGCCAGTGCGCCCGGCAAAGTGAACCTCACCCTGCGCGTGGGTGCGCCCACGCCCGACGGCTACCACCCGCTGGTCACGGTCTTCGAGGCCCTGGACCTGCGCGAGACAGTCACCGTGCGCACCTCCAAGACGCCGGGCGTGCGCGTCGAGACGGTCGCCTACCTGCCCGATGGTAGCGTCGACGATGCCACGACACGCGCGATGGCGGACCTGGACCCGCAGGCCCACCTGGCGGTGCGCGCCGCACGCGTCCTCCAGCGCCTCGCCGCCGCG
>NZ_ALIY01000158.1:0-13641 GCF_000283035.1 Actinomyces sp. ICM58 | reverse complement strand
GCCTGCGCGCCGGGCTTAGAAGTTTCCCTCCGCGAGCTCTCGCAGCGCTGCCTTCTCCAGCTCGGCTTGGCCTAGCAACTGTTTGAGGCGCGCGTTTTGCTCGCGCAACTCACGCAGTTCCTTGGCCTCACTACGACTCATCGACCCATAACGCTGGCGCCACCGGCACAACGTCGCCTCGCTGATACCCAGCACGCGGCAGGCCTGGGCCGTACTCATGCCCTCACCTCGCAGCGCCTCGGCTTTCTCCAGCTTTACGACAATCTGCTCAGGCGTGTGCTTCGAGAACTTCCTCATGGTCATCCATTCTGCCCGGCCACAAGCAGCCGGGACTACTCAGAACAACCCTCTCAAAACAAACGGTCCGAAAAACCCAGACCCCTCCAGTCGGACTCGCCGCCAGGCTGCACCCGTTACGTCGCGCTGCACCCGTTACGTGGCGCTACACCCGTTACGTCGCGCTGCACCCGTTACGTCGCGCTGCACCCGATCAGAACGGGTGCATTGCCTACGGATCGGGTGCATTGCCTACGGATCGGGTGCACCGCACAACGCTGGAACACACCACAGAAGACTCTGCCGCCCCCGCACGTATCACCCACGGACAGGAACTCACGAAGCCACAAGAACCCCGAGCCCCACCCGCAACAACGGGACACGGGCTCACACGCAACACCTCACAACCCACGGGCCGAGCCCGCAAACCCCACCCCAGACACAACGAGGCCGCGACCGGTTTCCCGGCCACGGCCTCGTCGCGCTCACTCAGCGGCGCTCAGCGAAGCGCCACCGATCAGGCGGTCATGTCCACGTGGTCCTCGACCGCGGCGCGGCCAGCCTCGAGGCGGGCGACGGGGACGCGGAACGGCGAGCAGGACACGTAGTCCAGGCCCACGCCATGGAAGAAGTGGATCGACTGCGGGTCGCCACCGTGCTCGCCGCACACGCCGAGCTTGATGCCGGGCTTGGTGGAGCGGGCGCGGCGCACGCCCTCGGAGACCAGGGTGCCCACGCCGTGGACGTCGATGGACTCGAAGGGGGAGACGCCGAAGATGCCGGCCTCGATGTACTGCGGGAAGAACACGCCTTCGACGTCATCGCGCGAGAAGCCCCACACGGTCTGCGTCAGGTCGTTGGTGCCGAAGGAGAAGAAGTCGGCTTCCTCGGCGAGGTCCTCGGCCGTCATGGCGGCGCGCGGCAGCTCGATCATGGCGCCGATGGAGACGCCGGACAGGTCCACGTCGCGGGCGGCGGCGACGGAGGCGATGATGCCTTCGGCCTCTTCGCGCACGAGCTGGAGCTCACGCACGGAGCCGACGAGCGGGACCATGATCTCGGGGCGCGGGTCGAGGCCGCGGCCCACGAGCTGCGCGGCCGCCTCGCACAGGGCGCGCATCTGCAGGGCAAACAGGCCGGGCAGGTAGATGCCCAGGCGCACGCCGCGCAGGCCCAGCATGGGGTTCTGCTCGTGCATGCGGCGAACCTCGACGAGCATGGCCTCGTCGGCAGGGTCGAGGGTGCCGGTGGCCTTGCCGACGGCAACCTTGGTCTCCAGCTCGATGAGGGCGGGCATGAACTCGTGGAGCGGCGGGTCGATGAGACGCACGGTCATCGACTTGCCGTCCATGACCTCGAGCATCTCGAGGAAGTCCTGCTTCTGCAGCTTCTCGAGCTCGTCGAAGGCGGCCTGGCGCTCGTCGGACTCGGGGGCGGAGAGGATGGCGCGCTCGACGAGCGGGCGGCGCTCGCCCAGGAACATGTGCTCGGTGCGGCACAGGCCGATGCCCTCGGCACCGAATTCGATGGCGCGCTTGGAGTCGAGGGGGGTGTCGGCGTTGGCGCGCACGCGCAGGCGGCGGACCTTGTCGGCGTGGGACAGGAGCTTGTCGACGGCCTCGACGAGCTCGCGGGTGCCCGCATCCTCGCCGGCGGCGGCGAGGCCGGCCTCGAGGCCCTCGGCAAGGTAGGTGGTGACGGGCGAGTCGGTCACGGGGACCTCGCCGCGGAAGATTTCGCCGGTCTGGCCGTCGATGGCGATGGTGTCGTCGGCGGTCAGGACGAGGTCACCGATGGTGACGGTGCCGGCGGCGGCGTCGATGACGAGGGACTCGGCGCCACACACGCAGGTCTTGCCCATGCCGCGGGCGACGACGGCGGCGTGCGAGGTCTTGCCACCGCGAGCGGTCAGGACGCCTTCGGCGGCGACCATGCCGGGCAGGTCATCGGGGTTGGTCTCGCGACGCACGAGGACGGTCTTGATGCCCTTCTCGGCGGCCTCGACGGCCTGCGCATTGTCGAAGGCGATCTTGCCGACGGCGGCGCCCGGGGAGGCCGCCATGCCGCGAGCGATGAGCTCCTTGTCGGCCTTGGCGTCGAACTGCGGGAACATCAGCTGGGTGAGCTGGTCGCCGGTGACGCGGCCCAGGGCCTCGTCGCGGGTGATGAGCTTTTCGCCGAGGAGCTGGGTGGCGATACGGAACGCGGCGGCGGCGGTGCGCTTGCCGACGCGTGTCTGGAGCATCCACAGCTTGCCGCGCTCAATCGTGAACTCGATGTCGCACATGTCGCGGTAGTGGGTCTCGAGCTTGCGCATGATGGCGCGCAGCTCGTCGTAGACGGGCTTGTTGATGCGCTCGAGGTCGGACAGGGCCAGCGTGTTACGGATGCCGGCGACGACGTCTTCGCCCTGCGCGTTCTCCAGGTAGTCGCCGTAGACGCCGGAGTGGCCGGAGGAGGGGTCGCGGGTGAAGCACACGCCGGTGCCAGAGTTTTCACCCATGTTGCCGAACACCATGGTGCAGATGTTGACGGCGGTGCCCAGGTCGTGGGGGATGCGCTCGCGGCGGCGGTAAATGCGGGCGCGCTCGGTGTTCCAGGAGCGGAACACGGCCTCGATGCCCATGTCCATCTGGGTGCGGGGGTCCTGGGGGAAGTCGGCGCCGGTCTGTTCCTTGACGATGCCCTTGAAGGTGTCGACGAGGCCCTTGAGGTCCTCGGCGGTCAGCTCGGTGTCGCCCTTCACGCCACGCTCGGCCTTGAGGGCGTCGAGGGCGTCGGAGAAGAGGTCGCCGTCGATGTCGAGGACGGTCTTGCCGAACATCTGGATGAGGCGGCGGTAGGAGTCCCACGCGAAGCGCTCGTTACCGCTAACGGCGGCGAGGCCGAGAACAGACTCATCGTTGAGACCGATGTTGAGGACGGTTTCCATCATGCCGGGCATGGAGAACTTGGCGCCGCTTCGCACGGAGACGAGGAGCGGGTCGGTGGGGTCGCCGAGGTGGCGGCCCATCTGGTCTTCGACGCCGCGCAGGGCGCGGGTGACCTCGGTGGCAAGCGATTCGGGGACGGTCGATTCCTTGAGGTATGCGCGGCACGCCTCGGTGGTGATCGTGAAGCCGGGGGGAACGGGCAGGCCGAGCTTCGTCATCTCAGCGAGGTTTGCTCCCTTTCCTCCGAGGAGGTCCTTCATGGACTTGTCACCCTCGGAGAAGTCGTACACATACTTGACCATCGTGGTCCTCAACTTCCGTGTTTGCGATGATTGGCCCGACGCCGGGCCGCTACCACAGGCAAGGATACACGCATCAAGGGACTAAGGTCACTTCAAGACACACCCTCTTATGATTGTCCTTACATTGACGAGGCCGTGGTTGCTTGTCGGGTATCGTGCCCTCGGGCGGAAGTGGGCGTCAAGCGGGCTGGTCAGGGGTATCGGCGAGGCTGTCACGCAGGCGTCGACGGGCGCGGCGTTAGGTCGACCGGGCGCAGCCTTCGGTCGACCGGGGGCGGACAGACGGACGTGGGCGGGCAGACGGACGTGGGCGGGCAGACGGACGTGGGGTGGGCCCGAAGGCCCGCCCCACGAGAGCTGCGAGAGCCGAGAAGGCGACGAGGCCCGCCCGGCCACCTGCCAACCGCGCAGGTCGTCAACCGATAGCCCCTCAGGGACGGATCACGACGATATGCGGTTCGCCTTCTTCGTCGAAGCAGACCCTGCTGTGCGCGGTGAAAGCGGCGATGCCCTCGTCGTTTCGATACGCGGCAACCAACACTTCGAGGAGATCACCGGAGTCGCGCGTCGGGGCCTCCACGTCCACCCGCTCGGCTCCCGCAACCAACATGTTGGAACACACGGCCCCCTCGGGCACGTCACCCAGGACGCACGAGCTGGCGACGGATCCGAGCTGATCCTCGTACCAGGCGCGAGTGCTCTCATCCTGCGTAACATCGATCTGATGCTCTCTCGACTCGGAGAGAACACTGAGAGTCGAGGCCCCAGAGACAGAGTCAACGGCCACCTGAGTATGCTCACTGACCTTGGCAACCGACACATCGTAGATGCCGGGGTAGGCGTAGACGACCGCGCCGCCAGAACCCGCGTGCCACAGGCCATCCGTCGAGACGGCAACCGGGAAGGTTGCGCCGCCATCGCCGGAGGCGCCCAGCGCCCCCAACGACACTCCTCCCACACTCACATCGGAAGCGTAGCCATGCGCCCGCACCGTCTCCGCGTGCGCGGCGCCCGAGACGACGCGCCACATGCCCACGTGTGGCCTGGGCACGCCCGCCCTCTCCAGGTAGATTTCACGGGTGACCGTGCGCCCATCGATTGAAAAATCGATGCTCGCCCCTTGACGCCCCCGCACATCGCGCTCGTCGTACACCCGAACGCTCACCACGCTGCTGGGCTCCGACACGCGGCCACGGCGCAGGTCGACGGCGCTGCCATGCCCCACGCCGTTGTCGGCGTCCGCGTCGGCGCCCTCAACCGCCATCGCGTCCTCGAAGCGCCCCTGGGCGATCGCCTCGGCGTAGTAGCGCGCAGCAGCCTCCGCGCTCACGCTGAACGAATACACGAGGCCACCCACCACCGGCACCACAACGAACACACACACGAGGACAACGATCATCCGCACGCGATTCTTCATGAGCTAGCTCCCCCTGGCATATCCAATCGGCCGCTGAGGGCATCGGCACCCCCAACCTCCAACCGGTCAATATGCGACAGCGTAGTGCATACACCTGTGGGGTGGACCAACAGGTCCACCCCACAGACAAGGCGCATGTGGCGTCAGCGCACGCGGAACTCGATGGTGGTTCCCTCGCCGACGTCGATGAGGTCGCCGTCGTTCAGGGCGATCGTCACCATGGGGGTGACGTCCTGGAAGGAGCCGTCCGCGTGGCGCAGGACCGTGCCGTTGGCGCTGCCCAGGTCCATGAGTGCCCACGAGCCTGGCGTCGTCATCATGACCGCGCAGTGGGAACGCGAGATCTCGGTGGCCGGGCTGGGGACGCGCAGCACGGTGGCAACGGGACGGCCGGTGAGGGCGCGCGCGTCGGGGTCGCGGCCGATGACGACGTCGCGGGACACCTCGACGGGCACGGTGCCGCCGTGGATGAGGAAAGCGACGGGCGCGGCGGGCCCGGAGTTGACGGGAGCGAGGCGCAGGATCGTGGCCTCAGTGTCCGTCTCGGCGCCCAGGCCGGCCAGGCCCTCGGCGCTCATCGCCTCGGGGGCGGCGGGCGGCTCGGGTGCCATCTCGGGTTCGGGCTCGGCCGCGGGCTGCTCCTCAGCCTCGGACGAGGCCGGGGCGCCGGACTCGCCGAAGCCACCCGCGCGCTCGGCGGACTCGGCGGTGTCAACCGGCGGTTCTTCCGCGTCGGCGACAACGTAGAGTTCGCCCGAGGGCTGCTCGGCGTCCCGCTCGGTGGTCTCCTCAACCGGCTCGGGCGCCTCGTCCTCGGGGGTCTGCGTCTCCTCCTCGGGCGCCTCGTCCCCGGCGGGGGTCGCGGTGCGAGTGGAGGGGGTCAGGGACACGGGGCCATTGCTGGTGGCCGCGAGGAACTGGGCCTCGACGGCCGCCAGGTCGACGGAGGAGGTGTGCAGCGACGGCTCGGGCAGCTCCTCGCGGGCCTCGCGGCGGGCGCGGCGCTCGTGGTCCGGGATGTCGGGGTTGATGAGGAAGCCCATCGTGTCGACGGGCATGGAGGCCAGGGCCTCGACCTCGTCCAGGGCGCGACCGATGCGAATCTCGGCGGCCTCGACGCGGTCGGCGGCGGGAACCATCCATGTGACCTCGTCACCTTCGATGATGGTCGCCTCGAAGGTCTGCCACTCGCCGGGGTTGAAGGGCCAGGCCCAGATCGGGTCGGTCCACACCTGCTCGGTGATCTGGCCGGCGGCGCGCATGCGCAGCTGAATGTTACCGAGGACCGTCAGGTAGGGCTGTTCGCCCGCGCAGTCGAGCAGCAGGACGTCGCCCCGCTCAGCCTGCACGTGGGAGAGCCACGCCTGCGTGTCCGCTCGGCCCCACACGACGTCGGCGGCGGAATCCGCGAAGTCCAGCGGAACCAACGCCGCACCGAGCGGGCCGGTGACGAGCATCGCGCCCTGTCCGCGGCACAGGAAGCGTCCAATCTGAAGCATCAGTTACTGCCTTCTCTACGAGGGACCCGGCGCGCGGTCTGGATCGACGCCGGACGTACTGGTTGAATCATGCGATTCAGGACATTCGTTGTCAATGTTACTCGTGATTCGGTTCCTGCGTAAACTACAACGGCCGTCGTATTGTCACGAGTTCCGGTCTCGAGGCTGGCCTGAACGAGCGCGTCGGCGCTGCCCTGCGGGCCGTCCCCGGCGGCGACAATGGCGTGAATCTGCGCGTCTTGGAGGACGCCGTGCACCCCGTCTGTACAGATGACCGCACGGTCGCCTTCTTCGAGGGGCATGATCGTGTAGTCGGCTTTCACACTTCCCGACTGTCCGGCACCCAGCGCCTTGGTGACAACGTTGGCGGGAGGGATGACGCGGGGCGCGCCGGAGGTGGCCGCGAGGTCGCGCGCCTCCTGCAGGGCGGAGTGGTCGTGGGTGAGCTGGCGGATACCGCCGCCTCCCACGACGTAGGCGCGCGAGTCGCCGACATTGAAGGACAGCCAGTAGGGTCCCTCGGTGGTGCGCAGAACCATGAGGCCGGACAGGGTGGTTCCCGGGGCGCTCATCGGGTTGTCGGCGGGTGCGAGAGCCGCGACCGAGGTGGCGGCAGCGTCGATGGCGACGGAGAGATCGACGAGGTCGACGGGCCGGTTGCCGAGCCGACCGGGGCTCAGGAACTCCTGGAGCGTGATGACGGCCCGGGACGAGGCCTGGGCGCCGCCGAGGTGGCCGCCCATTCCGTCGGCGACCGCGAAGACGGGCGAGACCGCCAGCCAGGAGTCCTCGTTTTCTGCGCGGACCGGACCGATGTCAGTCGAGGCGCCCCAACGAACCGCGGGGCGTTCCGCATGTTCACCCAGAGCCATCTACCTTCGTCTTTCTCGCTGCGTTGAGCACGTGGGATAACGCGTTACGCGATTATTCTACACGCGCTCAACGCATGGTTACGCACTAGCGGACAGGATCCGAGTAGGCCAGCTGCGCCCGGAAGACGCCCGCGTCGCGCGAAACGACGATCGCTCGGCCGGGCTCTGCGCGGACCGGCTTCACGCGGCCGATAATCTGACCCTCGTCAGGGTTACCGGACAACAGGATGCCTGTCGTGCCCAGGTCGATGAGCGACTGGAGGATGCGCTCGTAGAGGGCTCGTGACACGCCGCCCATGCGCCTCGTGATGACCAAATGGAGGCCAACGTCACCCGCCTGGGAGAGGAGCGGCTGGAGGGGCATCAGCGGATTGCCTTCGGAGGTGACGACCAGGTCGTAGTCGTCGACGAGGATCCAGACCTCGGGGCCCTTCCACCAGGAGCGGTTGGAGAGCTGCTCGGCGGTCACGTCGTCGCCGGGCAGTCGCATCTTGAGGAACTCGGCGAGCTCGCGGATGTCGCTGGCGACGTCCTCGATGCGCGTGAGGTAGCCGGCCGAGTACTCGGAGGGCACGAGGCCCAGCGAGGCCCTGCGCAGGTCGACGGACACGATCTTGGCCTGCTCGGGGGTGTTGCGCGCCATGATTTCCTTCGCGAGGGAGCGCAGGAAGGTGGTCTTGCCGGACTTCGAGTCGCCAAACAGGTAGAGGTGCTGTTCGACGTTGGGGTCGAGGCGGTAGGGGCCCAGGCGCGATTCTTCGACGCCGAGCATGAGCGCGGGAGCGGGGCCTTCCGCCGGGGCGAGCGCGCCGGGCAGCTGCGCGATCTCGTCGGCCGTGATGCGGGTCGGGAGCAGGCGCAGCTTGGGGCCGGGTCCGGCGGGCAGGGCCGCGCGGATCATTTCGAGCGTGCGCCCAATGCCTTCGGTGACGGTCGTCGGATCCGGTTCGCCGTCGGCGCGCGGCAGGCCGATGAGGACGTGATGCTTCGTGACCTCAACGCCGCGGCCGGGGCGCGCGTTCGGGATCTGCTTCTGGATGTTGCGGTCGATCTCCGAGTCTCGGAAGTCACCGATCTTGAGCTCGAGCTTCGAGCCGAGCATGTCGGCGACCTGCATGCGGAAGTCACTCCAGCGGGACGTGGATGTCACGAGGTGGACGCCGAAGGTCAGGGCGCGGCTCAGCATCATGCCGATCGTCATGTCGAGGTCGTCGAAGTCGGCCTTCAGGGAGGCCCAGTTGTCGATGACGAGGAAGACGTCGCCGTATCCGTCGTCGTAGCGTCCTTCGGCGCGACCGCGACGGTACGTTTCGATGGAGTCGATCTTGTTGTCGCGGAAGTACCGCTCGCGATCCTCGATGATGCCGCGGATTTCGGCGATCATTCGCGTGAGGATCTCGTGCGTGTCGCGCGTCGCGACGCCCGCGACGTGGGGCGCATCGACGAAGGACGCGAAGGTACCGCCGCCGAGGTCGATGATGTAGAACTGGACTTCCTGCGGCGTGTAGATGAGCGACAGGGACATGACGAAGGACCTGAGCACCATCGACTTACCGGTGAGGGGGCCGCCGACGACCGCGAAGTTACCGGCGGCGCCAGACAGGTCGAAGGTGAGGACGTCGCGGCGCTGCTCGAGCGGGAGGTCCTTGGTGCCCATCGGGAAGACGAGGGTGCCGCGCTCGCGCCACTGCATGGACACGAAGCCGAGGCCCTCGACCGGGGCGAGGTCGGGCATGAGCTGGTCGAAGGTGTCGGGCTCTTCGAGCGGGGGCAGCCACACCTGGTGGGCGGGCATGCCCTTGCCGGCCATCTTCGCGACCGCGATGTCCATCTCGGTCATGTCCGCCCACTGGGCGTCCTCGGGCAGGACCATGGCCTGACCGGTCGAGGCGGGGGCGTTCTCGGGCTCGTCGCGTGTCAGGACGGGGGCCAGGGTGAAGGGCAGGACCTTGATCTGACGGTCGGGGGTGCCCGCCGTGGCGGCCTGCGTCGAGGAGACGGTACGCGGGGGCGGGGGTGCCGCGACGTAGGAGGCGCGGAAT
This sequence comes from Actinomyces sp. ICM58, assembly GCF_000283035.1. Lineage (NCBI taxonomy): Bacteria > Bacillati > Actinomycetota > Actinomycetes > Actinomycetales > Actinomycetaceae > Actinomyces > Actinomyces sp. ICM58. The sequence continues at coordinate 4,300 of NZ_ALIY01000158.1, read as the reverse complement.
CGGATGAGCTCGTCGGTGCCGGGCATCAGGTAGCCGGAGCCGGGCAGGGAGGGGAGCTCGTAGGCGTCGGGGACGCCCAGGACTTCGCGGGATTCGCTGGCGGAGAAGGTCTTGAGGCCCACGCGGTAGGACAGGTGGGACTCCAGGCCCTTCATCCTGGACGTCTCGAGCCTCTGCGAGGCGAGGAGCAGGTGGATGGACAGCGAACGGCCCAGACGACCGATCGCGACGAAGAGGTCCGCGAATTCGGGCTTGGCGGTGAGGAGCTCGGAGAACTCGTCGAGGATCAGGAAGAGGGCGGGCATCGGGGGGAAGTTGTGCTTACCCGCCATGCGGTCGGCCTCGTAATCCGTGACGTTCGCGTAGTTGCCGGCGTCGCGCAGGACTTCCTGGCGGCGCACCATTTCGCCCTTGAGGGCGTCCTGCATGCGGTCCACGAGGGAGAGCTCGGACTCGAGGTTGGAGATCATGGCCGACACGTGGGGCAGGCTCGACATGCCCGCGAAGGTCGCGCCGCCCTTGAAGTCGACGAGGACCAGGTTGAGCTGCTCCGGCGAGTGCGTCAGCGCGAGGGCGAGGACGAGAGTGCGCAGCACCTCTGATTTACCCGAACCGGTCGCACCAATGAGCAGGCCGTGCGGGCCCATACCCTGTTGGGCGGCTTCCTTGATGTCGATGAGGACTGGGATACCTTCGGGGGTGACGCCGAAGGGGACGCGCAGGCGGTTCCTGCCTTCGCGTCGCACCCACGCCTTCTCGGGGTCGAAGTCTCGGATATCGCCGAGGTGGAGGAGTTCCATGAGGTCGACGGTGCGTTTGACGTCGGAGCGACCCACCGGCGCGTCGGTGTCCTTGCTCTTGTCTTCCGCGGCGAAGGGGGTGAGGCGCCGGGCGATGGACTCGGCCTGCGCCTGCCCAACGTGTTCCCATTCGCCGACGATGGCCTGATGGCTGAACAGGTTGACTTCGAGGGCACCCCGGTTCGCGCCCTTGACAGCAGGATGGATGAGCAGCCGCACGGTCGAGGGGCTGGTCAGGGCTCCCCACTTGTCATGGAGGTTGATGACGGTCACGCCGACGGCGCCCTCTGGGGAGCCGAGCTGGGTCGTGGCGGGCAGCTCCGCTCCGTCGCACACGAGGAGCACGTGCGGCCACGGGGTGAGGTCGTCGCGCGGGGAGAAGCCGGGGCGATCGACGATGTCGGGGCCGAGGAGGTCGAGCAGGTCCGCGACCTCGGTGACGACCATGCGGGCGGGGCCCACAGCGTCGGATTCGACGGTGGAGCCGGCGTGGGGGAGCCACTTGACCCAGTCCCATTCGGCGAGGCGCTCCGGCGAGCACAGGACCGCGATGCGTAGGTAGTTGGGGCTCACGAAGGTCGCCAGGTGCGTCATGATGAGCCGCGCGACACCGCTCGCGTCCTCGTGGCGGCCGGCCAGCTCGATGTGCGAGTAGTCCTCGAGGGGGATACCGAAGGCGACGGAATCGAGGTTGCGGTGCGTCTCGATAAAGCGGGTCATCGCGGACAGGCAGACGATGTCGGGGGTGGCCATCGGGGGCAGATCGGGGGCGATGAGCTCCATCGACAGGCCCTGCTCGGACACACCGACGCGGGCGTTGAGCATCTCGATGCCCGGCTCACGTTCCCACACACGCTCGCCCTGATCCGCGATCGCCACCAGGGCCTCGGGCGCGGGGAGAGCCCAGTTCACGAACGCCCTCTGACGGTCGGCGACGTTACGAACCGTCTGGCGGGTTTCGGCCAGGTAGGACAGGTATTCGCCGCGCAGAGTCTTGACCTTCTGGCGGTGCTGGGAGACCTGGCGGTAGACGTTGAAGCCGACCATGGCGACCATCGCGAAGACCATGCCGCCGGCCATCATCATCATGGTGGGGTTCTTGGATTGGCCGTCCCCGGAGGTCGCCTGAGAGATCGCCATGAACACCATGACGCCCATCGACCCCATCATGGGGATCACCATGGCGAGCACGTTACCGATGCCGGCGGCTTCCGCCTGGTTCGGCGGCGCCTGGATGGGGATCTTCCCCTCCGGCATCTCCGGTACGCCCTCCAAGAGATCCTCAGAGTCAGCCATCGTTCCTCCCTATGTAACCGCACGCGGCAAGCAGTAGTCCCCGCTATCCTAACGTGCAACGACTGAACTTTTGCCAAGCGCACGTCAGGTGACACAATACTGTCTGAAGGCGCGAACCGATAGGCGACGAGAGGAGGAGCGCGTGGCAGGTGCACAGGCATCCATTACGGTTGTCGGCGGTTCCCGGCGTGAGGACTACGTTCTCCCCGTTGGAATGACCATTGCGGGCCTGCTCGCACTCATCGAGGTCGACCTGACCGACCTCCAAGCCCGGCTCACCCTCGGGGGTGGGCGCGCGGTCGACCCCAGCGACGTGATTGGCCGGGATATTCCCTCCGGCTCGGTCGTGACGATCGTCGGGTCGCAGGAGTCGGCCCAGGCTATCGCGGATGATCGCCAGGCCTCGAATAGTCGGCGCTTCCAGCCCGCGATGGCGTCCTCCGCTTTTATGTTCGCGGCCCTGATCCTGACGCTTGTCGGCGTCGCGGCTCCGACGGCGGCCCTATTCGTCGACGTGGGCCAGGCCCTTCCACCCCTCGTGACCTCGCCGTGGTTCAGGGTGACCTCCGGTCTTCTCTGCGCGCTGATGTGGACGGCTCCGCTCATGACCCGCAAGGGCCCCACAAGCGAGTTCGCCCACCTTGGGTATTGCGCGGCGGCCGGCATCAGCCTCGGCGTGGGCGTCACCCCCCTGCCCGGTTCGCTGACTTTCCTGCCCCTCATCGTGTCGTGGTCCGCCCTGGTCCTGGCCGGCCTCGTTCTCTTCACCCGCCCCGGGGCCAGCGCGCGCGTGAACGTCCAGGCCTTCGGGCTCATCGCGGCCACCATGACCATTTCCTCCTTCAGCGCGCTCGGAGCCGTCCGCATCGCGCCGATCGTGTTTGCCGCCTCGATTGTCTTCATCTCCCTGGCTCCACACCTGGCGTTGCAGGTTCCCGACCACCAGGTCCTCGACCTGCCTCTCGTCATGAAGCGGCTCCCCACGATCCGCCAGACCGTCATCGCTCCCCCGTCGCGCATCACCCAGGCCCGCGTCAAGAAGACCGTGCGCGAGGCCAACACGCGTTCCCTGTCGATGCTGGCCAGCGCCACCGTCATCGCCTTCGTGTCGGGAGTCATCACCGCCTACCAGCTGCCACTCAACGAGGAGAAGCCCTACGCGGGCTACGCGACGCTGGCCCTGTGCCTGCTCGCGATCATCGGGCTGCTCACGAACGCGCGTGCCAAGCGCGACCGCCTGACCCACTACGGGCCCCGTGTCGTGGCCCTCGCGATGTGGGCGACCATCTTTTTTGCGCCCGAGTGGAGCGAGTTCATCCTGCGTTCCACGGGCGAGGCCGCTGAGCCGACCCTCGAGATGGCGCGCTATGTTGCCCTTCCCCTGTCCCTGAGCGTCCTCGCGTTCCTCGCCCCGGTCATCGCGCTGATTCGCGCGGGCCGCGAGCCTTCCGCGCTGGTCGGCCGCATTCTCGACATCATTCAGGGACTTTCCCTGACCCTACTCCTGCCGGCCGCGACCTACGGCTCGGGTCTCTTCGATTTAGTTTGGCGGAAGGTGCTATGACGTCCTCTTCACCAGGCCTGGTCCCCGTCCCCGCGTCGCCCGGGAAGCGCGTCGCCGCGCTGTTCGTCGACGTCGTGGGCGCTGCGCTGATTGCGTTCGTCGCTTCCAGCTTGTCGCACGGAAACATCATGGTCATCGTCACGATCCTGTTGGAATATGCGGCGGTCCAAGCGATCATGATCGCGATCCGCGGACGCTCGATTGGTTGCACCCTGACGGGGGTGGTGCTCGTGAGCGCCGGGTCTTCCATGATGTCTCCTTCCCTGGGCCGCTCCTTCGGGTATGTTCTGGTGACGACGCTGTCCGCTATCGTCTTGCCTGTCCCCTTCGTGTCGGTGTTTCTGGGGGGCGAGCGCGGCTCCTGGATGGCTTCTCTCTGTTCCCTCGAATGCTTGACGTTCGCTCCTCGCGATGAGTACGCCGAGGCCTCGGCCCCCGTGAGCCCGTACAGCAGCACGCGCTCGCGCGGCACCGGCGGATACACCAACTTCGGGTCCGTCACGGCTGCCCCTTCTGTCGAGTCCAGCATGACGCGCGAATCGCGGGATGCGGCGCAGCCTCGCTTCGCGGCCCCGCAGGATGCTGCCCCCAGGCCGGTGCGCGCCATGCCCCAGGCTCCGGGCCGCCCGATTACGCCGGC
>NZ_ALIY01000157.1:0-5013 GCF_000283035.1 Actinomyces sp. ICM58 | reverse complement strand
ACCCTTGGGGCGCCGCGCTTTGACCTCGGCGCGATAATCAGCCCACCGCCGGCGCAGCGTGTACTTGCGCGGCGCCGTTTCGCGGCGGAATTGCTCCTCGTCCTCCTCGGTCACGGGACGCTCAGACAACGGCGGAACCATCATGATCTATCAACCTCCACGATGAGGTGTCCTCCCGCGCGCCCCCGCCATCGGAGACGCGCCCTTCACTCACCAGGCTACGCTCCGTAACACGCAAATACACCAAGAATGCACGGTAACCACAAACGCACATCCTCCCGCCCCGTTGGAGCGAACGTGCACGCACCCGCACAAGTTGGCCATGACCTCGGCGTATCCAATCGGACCGTTCAGTCGCATACTGCTCAGGGCCCGCGTCAGGGTGACGCCAGCCGCGATAGTCACCGGAGCGCAACGCGTGGGCATTGCCAGTGCGCGGCTGAATGCTGTCGGGGAAGCCTCGGCCACGCGGGTGTCACTCCGACCGCACGCGGGCTCCGCCTCGGCCACGCGGGTGTTACGCCGGCCGCACGCCGGCTCCGTCTCGGTCGCGTGGGCCGCCCCGCACTCGGGCGCAGCCGACCACGAGCATCGTCTCCGCGCGAGCTGTCAAACGGTGGGGATCGCCGCTGAATGTGTGGTCACGGTTCGCATCATTTCCTCGCTGCGCGTCTCGGTTGCATTGATATTATGCGGCTAATTGTTTGGCTTGTATGTCGCAATATAGCTTGTATTTTGTGCATTTGTTACTGATAAATTGTTTCGGCAAGTAAAGAGGTGGATCATGGTAACCGCATGGACAAAGTTGTCCACGCGCAGGCACAAGTGAAAGTCGAGGAACCATGCGCCGCAACGTTGCACGCATAGGGGTCGTCGCAGCGATCGCCCTGTCCATGAGCGTCGCTACGATGACCGCCCCGTCCACCAGAGCTGAGGACGCCCCCAGCCTGGTCGCGCCCGCCCGATCCAGCGCGGGTCTCATGAATTACGCCATCAACCTCTCCCAGCTTTCCGACGAGAATGCGATGGCGCGCGTCATTGAACTCCTCCCCAGCGTCGGGGGAACCCTCCTGACGCAATACCCCGGATTGCACACTGTTTTCGCTCAGAGTGAGTCGGCCTCGTTCTCGCCGGACCTGAACGCGGTCCTGAGGGAGCACGGCATTGCTGTCCACTCGATCGGCCCGACTCGCGTGGCCGCGGTCCCCGAGTCCGAGCGGGTGACGAACCAAACTCCGCCGGCGGCCCCTGGCTCGGCGCCAGCAGCGGCGCCCACGGGCCTGACCGTGCCAGACCCGAACGTCCCTGATCCTTTCCCTACCACTAACTGGGGGGCCGAGGCCATGGACGCGCGGGGCGCAGCCGAGGTGGAGGTGCCGCGCGCGCCCGTCACCGTGGGCGTCATTGACACGGGTATTGACGCAGAGCAGCCCGACTTGGCGGGTCGGGTCGATACGTCCAGGTCCGTGTCCTGCGACGTCAACGGAATCCCCAACGTGAGCGAGGAGGCGCTGCGTTACAACGATATCCACGGCACGCACATCGCCGGAATCATCGCCGCCAACCATAACGACATTGGTATCGACGGTATCGCGCCGGACGCGACCCTCGTGTCGATTAAGGCCGTCAACGACAAGGGGCGCTTGTACCCCGAGTACCTCGTGTGCGCCTACGACTGGGCCGTGAACCACGGTGTGGACATCGTCCACAATTCCTTCCAGATGGACCCGTGGCGGTTCTGGAAGTCTGACGATCCCGAGCAGGCCGCGGGCCTGGAGGCCGCGGTGCGCGCGATCTACACTGCGCAGGAGCGCGGACTCACCGTGTTGTCGGGCGCTGGGGACGACGGCCTGGACCTCGACGATACGACCGTGGACAGTTCGTCGCCCACTGACTCGACGCCGATTGAGAATCGCAACGTCGAGGGGGCCACGATGGTGCCCGCGATGGTCGGGGGCGTCGCCATGGTGAGTGCGCTCGAGATGGCGACTCCGGGCGCGGAGCCGCTCCGGGCGACTTTGAAGAGAACGGACACCTCCAACTATGGCTTCATGCGCGTCGGTTTTGCTGCGCCTGGGCGGGACATCTACTCGACGTTCCCGAACCTGATGATCCCTTCGAACTACGGGTATATGTCGGGGACGGCGGTTGCTGCCGCGCACGTGAGTGGCGTCGCCGCGCTCGTCAAGTCGACCCACCCCGCGCTGGTGGGCGAGCAGATCACCAACCTGATGCGCAAGCAGGGGGCCTACGAGTACGGGAGGCTCGCGCTGCCGACGGATAACAATGAGTATCGAGGCCGTGGCTTCCTGAGCGCGAGGAACGCGGTGGTCTACGATCAGGCGCAGCCGACGCTCGGTATGGTCGAGTACCGCGTGGACGGGGGAGAGTGGACGAATTTGCGTGACGAGGTGGTTCCCGCCGGTCGCGTGAGCGTGCGCGTGTCGGCGCGCTCGCCCCTGAGCATGCTGAGTGTGGACGTCGCGGGTGTGGCCCAGGCGCACGCGCCCGGTGGCGGCGGCTACTTTGATGAGCCGACGACCGTGACGATCGACGACGTGGATCTCGCTTCCCTGATCCCCGAGGGCGAGGAGTATGTGACGGCCCGCGTTCAGGTCAGCGCGCTCGGCATTAACGCGGACCGGCACGCTGACGATGACGTGAGCCGTTCCCTGTCCTTTACGGTCGCTCGTGACCCGGGCGCCGTGCCCGCGCCGGAGCCGGAGCCCGACCCGGGGGAGGGCAGCGGTGTCGTCCCCGTCGACCCCGTTGCGCCAGGCATCATGTCCGTGCCTCGCACGAGCGCGCAGATGCCTCAGAACTATGCGGTGAACCTGGCTCCTGACGCGGATGACGCCACGTTCCAGCGCGCCCTCTACCAGGCCTCGTTGCTGGGCGGAATGGTGTTGGAGTCCTACCCGGCTTTGCGCACGTTCTTCGTCCAGTCCTCGTCGGCTGCTTTCGCGATGGACCTGGGGTTCGCACTGGCGGATTCCGGTATTTCCTTCCATTCGGTGGGTCCGACCCGTCAGGCTCCCGTCGTGGGCAACGAGGCCATCGTGTCCCAGGAGCTGGAGGCGCCCGCCTACCCGAGTGTCGAGGAGAAGCCGCCGGTGCCGGAGGGCCCCCACGTGGGCGGTGTTTACCCGACCCCGCCGGATGCGAAGGACTGGCACCTGCAGGCGGTGGGTGCCCTCGACGCGCAGGGCGTGGATGTTATGCGCGCGCCGGTGACGGTGGGCGTCATGGGTGATGGCGTGGATGACACGGTTGGGGACTTGTCGGGGAAGATCGACCATTCCTTGTCCGTGTCCTGTAACTCTAACGGCATGCCGAATCGGGATCCTGAGGCGTGGCGCTCGGGTCGCGCGGAGGTCGGTACGCAGGCGGCCGGGGTGATTGCCGGCACGGGCGAGGCCAGCGGTGTGCCGGGCGTGAATCCGACGTTGAACGTCGCGGCGATCAACGTGGCGTCGGCGACCACAGGGCAGTATTACCCGGAGTACGTCGTGTGCGGTTTCGTGTGGGCGGCGGATCATGGGATTTCCGTGACGGCGAGCAATTACCTGGTCTCGCCGTGGAAGTACTGGATGCCGGGCGACCCGGAGCAGGCCGCGGGCTTGGAGGCGGTGCGCCGAGGCATCAACTATGCGGCGTCGAAGGACGTCGTTAACGTGGTGGATGCCGGGGCCAGTGGTATCGATTTGAATAATCCGCCGAAGACGGATGCGTCCTCGCCGTTTGACGCGTGGGCGCCGTTCCAGCGTGACACGCTCGGCGGCGTCATGGTTCCCGCGATGATGCCGAACGCGCTGGCAGTGTCGACGCTGCGCCTGGTGGACCAGGCTGACCCGGGCACGGGGGCGCTCGAGCACGCGTGGACGTCGAACTGGGGTCTCACGAATGTTGCTTTCACGGCGCCCGGCGAGAACGTGTTCACGACGAGGCCTACCTGGCTGGGCGGCGAGGCCGGGGTCGCCCGGGACGCGTCGATGGCGGCACCGGTGGCGGCGAGCGCGATCGCGACGCTGCGCCAGGTGCATCCGGAGATGGGCTCTGCCCAGATCGTGGAGCTGGCCCGTAAGCAGGCGGGTTCCGCGTCGAATTGGGGGCGGCTGGCCGCTCCTGAGGGGGAGCGCGAGTATCGGGGCGCGGGCATGCCGAGCGTCTTGGATGCGGTGTTGAAGGATCAGGCGCGCCCTGTCGTGGGCGAGGTCGAGTACTCGGCGGACGGGTCGACGTGGGCGCCGTTGTCCGGGCAGAGCGTGTCCGGGCGCGTGTCCTTGCGCGTGGGCCTGACCGGGCCGGTGACGTCGGCTCGCCTGCTGGTGGGCGGCCACGAGGTGGCGACCGTGCAGGGCAGCGGCGAGTTCTCGGGCTCGGGCGTGACGCTGCAGGCCGATGGCGTGGACGTGTCGCATCCGGTGGCGGGCGCGTCGCTGAGCGGCCAGACGACTGTGCGCGTCGAGGCTTTCGGGCGCAATAACGATGCGCGCGCCGACGACGATGTGAGCGCGGAGGTCACGGTGACGGTCGAGGGCTCCGGTTCTGGGGGTTCCTCGGTTGACGAGGCCGGGGCTGGGCGCTGGGTGTACAGCCGGGCCGGTAAGTGGTGGCGGTACACGGACGGGACGTTCCCGGTGAACGTGCGCCTGCGCATCGACGGGAAGATCTACCGTTTTGGCCCGCGCGGCTACGTGGTGACCGGCTGGTACCGTGAGGGCGACCAGTGGTCCTACTACGGGCGTGACGGCGCTCAGGCGCTGGGCTGGGCGAGTATTCGCGGCACCTGGTACTACTTCGATCCTTCGTCGGGAGCGATGCGCACGGGCTGGCTGACGGAGGGCGGGTACACGTACTACCTGTCCCCGTCGGGAGCCATGGTCACGGGCCCGCGCTGGATCGACGGCAAGCGCTACGTGTTTGATCGCAGCGGCCACCTGCTGACGTGAGTCGGTAGCCTGACGGATGCCGGCTGACGGATTCCGGCTGACGGATTCCGGCTGGTGGTTT
>NZ_ALIY01000156.1:0-20195 GCF_000283035.1 Actinomyces sp. ICM58 | reverse complement strand
CGCATCGAGTGGGCGCGCGCCCACATGCCGGTCACCGAGGCGGCGGCACGCGCCCTGGCTCCCCTGGTGGCGGGCCGAAGCGTGGGGCTCTCCCTCGTCCTGGAACCGAAAACGGCCGCCCTGGCCCTCATGCTCTCCGAGGCCGGGGCGCGCGTCAGCGTCTTCGGCTGGGCGTCCGAGACCCGCGAGGACGTCGCGGCCCGCCTGCGCGACGCCGGCATCCCCGTGTTCGCGGACTCGGTAGCCTCCCGCGAGCGCGAGTGGGAGCTCGCGCGCGAGTTTTTGGCCCAGCGCAGCGAATTTCTACTCGATGACGGCTCCCACCTGATCCGCCTGGCGCACGACACGGAGGCCTGCCCGGGTGTCCTGGACGCGCTGGTCGGCGCGGCGGAGGAGACCACCTCGGGGCTGCGCCCCCTGCGTTCTTTCGACCTGCGCATTCCGGTTATGGCCTCGAACGATGCGCGTTCGAAGACCCTGTTCGACAACGCCTACGGGACGGGGCAGTCGTGCTGGACGACGATCCTCGACCTGATCGACCCGCGCGGCGTGGGCGCGCCCGTGGCTCGGATGAGCGTCGTCGTCATCGGCTACGGCGACGTGGGGCGGGGCTGCGCACGCTTCGGCGCGGCGCTCGGCGCCCGCATGACCGTCGTGGAGCTGGACCCGGTGCGCGCCCTGCAGGCGTCGATGGACGGGTTCGCCGTGGCCTCGCTTCAGGAGGCAGCTGCGAGCGCAGGCATGCTGATCTCCGCGACGGGCGAGCGCTCCACGATCCCGCTGAGCGCGCTGGAGGCGGCGCCGGGCGGCGCGATCGTCACGGTCGCCGGCGGCGTCGACGGGGAGGTGTCCATCGACGAGGCAGTGGCCGCCTCCTGGGTCATGGCCGAGTCGGGCGATCCCCACGTGCAGACCCTGACCAGCCCCTCGGGTAAGACCCTGCGCGTCCTCGAGCGCGGGGAGGGCATCAACTACACGGCGGGCGAGGGAAACCCCATCGAAATCATGGACATGAGCTTCGGCGTGCAGCTGGCGTCCCTGCGCGAGCTCCTCACCCACGAAGGCGAGCTATCCCCCGGCCTGCACGACCTGCCGCGCGAGGCCGACGACGCGGTGGCCGCGGCAGCGCTGGCCGCCCTGTCCCTGTCATAGTCGCAGCTCACGCCCACCCGCGGGCGGGTGCGCCCGCGCCGCTTCTACACTGATAGTCAGCGTTCCCCACTGAAAGGTCCCCCATGAGCGACGTGGTCGTCTGGTCCGCCGGCATGGTCATCCCGATCACCGCCCCCTCGATCCTCGACGGCGCTGTCGCCGTGCGCGACGGGCGCATCGAGCACGTGGGAGCACGCGACTGGGTCATCAACACGCTCACGCAGCGCAGCCTTTCCTTCACGGAACGCCACTTTGACGGCGTGCTGCTCCCCGGCCTCGTCAATGCGCACACGCACCTGCAGTACACGGGCATGGCGTCCGTGGGCGCGGGTCAGTATCGGGGTTTCGACGACTGGGCGCACGCCTTCGACGAGGTCTACGACGCGGGCGGCCTGGACTGGGGAAGCGACGCGGCCACGGGCGCACGTCTGCTCCTCGAGAGCGGCACGACCGCCGCCGCCGACGTGGTGACGGACGCCGCCGCGGCCTCGGCGCTGCACCACGCGGGCCTGCACGGCGTCGCCTACTGGGAGGTCATGGGCTGGTCGAACGAGGAGTGGCGGGCCCGCGGTGAGCGCGAGGTCTCCGCATCCCTCGACGCGATGCCGACCCCTCCGGCCGTGGGCATCTCCCCGCACGCCCCCTACTCCCTCGACGCCGAGCCGCTCCTGGATCTGCCGGACATGGCCAGGCGCCGCGGCATGCGCATCCACATTCACCTGGGCGAGTCCCACTCCGAGGCCGAATGGTCCGAAACGCGCACGACCGCCCTGGCGGACCTGTGGAAGAGCGAGCACTCCTCATCGTTCACGGCGATGCGCTCGCGCGGGGGTGGCTTCTCCTCAACGCAGTTCGTCGATCAGCTGGGCGTCCTCGGACCCGACTGCCACGTCGCCCACGGCGTGTACATGCGCGCCGACGACCGCCGGCGCCTGCGCGCCCGCCAGACGGCCGTGGCGCTGTGCCCACGCTCGAACCGCGTGATCGGCCTGGACGCGCCTCCCGTCGCCGCCTACCTCGCAGAGGGCAACATGATCGCGGTGGGCACGGACTCCCTGTCCTCCTCCCCGTCCCTCGACCTGCTCGAGGACGTCGCCCTCCTCTTCGACCTGGCGCGAGCTCAGGGGTATGCGGACCAGGACCTGGCGCGCCGCCTCCTGCAGGCCGCGACCCTGGGCGGTGCCACCGCGATGGGCCTGGCGACCGGCCCCGACCGCCTGGGTCAGCTCCAGTCGGGCGCAGTCGCCGACATGTGCGTCGTCGACGTGCCCGTCACTTCGATCGTGGAGACCATCGACACCGTCGCCCGCCACGGTGCCGGTCGCGTCGTCGAGACCGTCGTGTCCGGGCGCGTGCGCTACTCGACCTCGCGCTGACCCCGTCGTTTTCCTTTCGTCCAGCCTCCCTTTCTTGTCGTTTGGAGTGTCACATGACCGACGTTTCCCCGCTGATTGATGCCATGGGCCTGGCGCCCCACCCCGAGGGCGGGCACTACCGCCGCACGTGGACCGCGCCCGCCCGCATGGACACGCCGCGCGGGAGCCGCCACAGCGCCTCCGCGATCATCTTCCTTCTCGAGAGCGACGAGGAGGCCCGCTGGCACCTCGTCCACTCCGACGAACTGTGGATCTGGTCAGGGCCCGGCGCCCTCGAGGTGCACCTGGGAGGCAGCGGGGACGCGCCCGAGGCCGACCCGCGCATCGTCACCCTGGGCTCTCCAGCCGGAACGCAGGCCTCCGATCCGACGAACCCCGTGCAGATCCTCGTGAGAGCCGGCACCTGGCAGCGCACCTTCGCCCGCGGCGACTACGCGCTGGCCACCTGCGTCGTCTCCCCCGAGTTCACCTTCGACGACTGGACGCTCGCCGAGGGGGCCTGAGCCCACGGGGACACAAGCCCGTGAGTCCGGCGCGTGGGCCCGGTGGTCGGGCGCGGGCCCACTAGCTGGGCGCGCAGGGGAGTATCGCCACGTTCTGTGACTTGAACGCGCACACACCGAGGTGCGCACACTAGGGTGAGACTATCCGCTCGACCACTACGAGCGGCTCAATCCTAGGAGGAAACATGGGTCTGGACGATCTGAAGAAGCAGGCTGAAGAGGGCCTCGAGAAGGCCAAGGAGACCTTCGGCGAAGAAAACGTCGAGAAGGCCGTCGATGCCGCCAAGGACAAGGCGGCCGAGGTCGTCTCCGATCTGAAGGACAAGTTCCAGAAGTGACCTGACGGAAGGGGCCGGGCCCGTGTGGCCAGGCCCCTTCGCGTATCCGCACACCACTGTGTCCCATCCCCCACCCCCTGATACCCCAACGATTCCAGCGTTTTCCCAGCCCAGGCCTCGTTCCATTGTTTCGTGCATCGAAACGACGCCAGCGCATCCGTCGGCGTGCCTATACGCTCATCGAGTCAGACCCGCCCTCACCGGCGGGATTCCCCACGTCACCGGGAGGCCCCATGCGCCGCTCTGTCCGTTCCCTCGCTGCCGTCGCCGCCGTCGCGGCCCTCGGCCTGGCCGCCTGCACGGGCGGCACGAGCTCTTCCTCTTCCTCCGACGCCGAGCAGACCTACGGCCCCGGCGCTCTGCCGACCGTGACGGACGGTAAGCTCACCGTCGCCACCTCCGACCCCGCCTACTCGCCGTGGATCCTGAACAACGACCCGGCCTCGGGCGAAGGCTACGAGTCGGCCGTCATCTACGCGCTGGCCGAGGAACTCGGCTACAGCGCCGACAACGTCCAGTGGGTGCGCGCCACCTTCGACTCGTCGATCACCCCCGGCGCGAAGGACTGGGACCTGAACATTCAGCAGTTCTCCATCACCGACGAGCGCAAGAACGCCGTCGACTTCACCTCCCCCTACTACACGACCACCTCGGCGATCATCACCAAGGCCGGCTCCCCTGCCGCCAGTGCGACATCCATTGCGGACCTCAAGGACGTCCTCATCGGCGTCCAGGCCGGCACGACGTCGCAGCAGTTCGCCTCCGATCACCTGGAGGCCGGACTGAGCCAGAAGCTGCAGATGTTCAACTCCTCCGACGACACGGTCCTGGCCCTGCAAACGGGCCGCGTGGACGCGATCGTCGTCGACCTGCCGACCGCCTTCTACATGGTCTCCGCGCAGATCGATGACGGCGTCATCATCGGCCAGTTCGACGACACGACGGGCGGCGAGGAGTACGGCATCGTCCTGCCCAAGGGTTCCAAGCTGACCCCCACGGTCTCGGCCGCGGTCGATCGCCTGGCCTCGTCCGGAAAGCTCGCCGAGCTGCAGGAGAAGTGGCTGAACGAGGCACAGAACGTGCCCACCCTCAAGTGAGGCCTCATTCATGAGTGACTACTCGAATGACGCGCTGGCCACGCCTCCCGTTTCGGCGGTGGAGCGTGGCCGTCGCGCTTATCGGCGCAAGCAGACGGTCCGGTCTATTCTCATCTCCCTGGCCTCCACGGTCGTGGTCGCCGGAGTCCTCATCGCCGTGGTCGTCAACTCCGACGGGTGGGAGGCCACCCGCAACACCTTCTTCAACGGCAAGTACTTCGTCGAGGCCTTCCCCCAGGTCCTGTCCGGCCTGTGGCTCAACATCCGAATCCTGCTGATCGCGGTGCTCGGCGTCGCGGTGTTCGCGACCCTCCTGGCGGCCGCGCGCACGCTGGCCGGTCCCGTGTTCTTCCCGATCCGTTTCCTGGCGGCGGCATACACGGACATTTTCCGAGGCGTCCCCTTCCTGGTCGTCCTCTACCTGATCGGCTTCGGCATCCCCGCGCTCAACCCGACGACGCGCATCCCGACCGCGTTCCTGGGCACGGTCGCGCTGATCCTCACGTACTCCTCATACGTCGCCGAGGTGCTGCGCGCCGGCCTGGACTCGGTGCACCCCTCCCAGCGTTACGCGGCCCGCTCGCTGGGCCTATCCCACGGGCAGACGCTGCGCATGATCATCGTTCCGCAGGCGATCCGCAAGGTCACGCCCGCCCTGATGAACGACTTCATTTCGATGCAGAAGGACGTCGGCCTGATCTCGGTCCTGGGCGCGGTCGACGCGATCCGCTCGGCCCAGATGGTGCAGGCCAAGACCTACAACATGACCTCCTACGTGGTTGCCGGCCTGCTGTTCATCGTCTTGTCGTTCCCCTTCATTCGCTTGTCGGACTGGTACACGGCCCGGCTGCGTAAGCGCGAGCAGATGGGAGGCACCGTCTGATGTCGGTCCCCACGATGAACGAGGCCTCCCCCGCCTCGGACAACACGACCCCGGTCCTGAGCGCTGTCGGCGTCGTCAAGCGCTTCGGCGACAACGTCGTCCTGCGCGGCCTGGACCTGGACGTCGCCGCGCACGAGGTCGTGGTCCTCTTGGGCGCGTCGGGCTCGGGTAAGTCGACGCTGCTGCGCTGCGCAAACCTGCTGGAGCGGGTGGACGACGGCCAGATCTTCCTGTCTGGCGTGGACATCACGGATCCGCGCGCGAACGCGGATCAGATCCGCGCGCGCATCGGCGTGGTGTTCCAGCACTACAACCTGTTCCCGCACATGTCTGTGCTGGACAACGTGACGCTGGCGGCCCGCAAGGTGCACGGCTGGGAGAAGGACCGCGCGCGCGAGCGCGGCCTGGAGCTGTTGGACCGCATCGGTTTGAAGGACAAGGCGAAGGAGTTCCCGGATCGCCTGTCTGGCGGCCAGCAGCAGCGCGTGGCGATCGCACGCGCGCTCGCCACGAACCCGGAGCTTCTCCTGCTGGACGAGATCACGGCGGCACTGGACCCGGTGCTCGTCGGCGAGGTCTTGGACCTCGTGCGCGAGATCAAGGCTCAGGGCTCGACCATCCTTATGGCGACGCACGAGATCAGCTTCGCCCGCCAGGCGGCCGACCGCGTCGTGTTCCTGCGCGGCGGCCAGATCGTCGAGCAGGGCCCGCCCGAGCAGGTCATCGACAACCCGCGCGAGCAGGCAACCCGGGACTTCCTGGCACGCATCCTGCACTAACGACCGGGCGGGGTACCGACACACCACTGGTACCCCGCTTCCGGTCTCCCGCACGAGGCAACGCACAGGGCCCGGGATCGTTGCGATCCCGGGCCCTCATAGGGTCAGTGTCAATGGTGCCAGGTCAGTTGGCGCCCTCGGTGACGGTCACCTTGAAGTCGGTGGTGATGCCGTCTTTGTCGGTGAGGGTCACGGTCACGGGGTCCGCGTCCTCGCCGGTCACCTTGAGCGGATGCAGGGTGATGATGTTCTTGTCGGGCTTGCCCGCGGAGAGGGTCTCGGGGTCGGAGACCTCGACCTTGTAGTCCGAGGCCTTGTCGGACTCGGGCAGCGTGACCTTCAGGTCGCGCTTCTCGGGGACCTTGACGCCCTGGTCGCCGACCTCAGCGATCGTGGTTTCGACGGTCTTCACGTCGCTGGGGGTCACGTAGTTGGCGCCGGTGTTGGAGCAGCCGGTCAGGGCGGCGACACCGAGGCCGAGTGCGAGCACTGCAGAAAGGATGGAACGCTTGTTCATGTCTCCATCATAGGCAGCGGAGCTCACAACGCTGCGTCACAATGCCAGCTTTTGGGACAACGGTACACACCTCACAGGGACCAGACGAGCGCCCCCGACTCCACGTCCGCCCAGAACGAGCTTGCCAGGCGCGCCCATTCCTGCGGGTACTGCAGCTGGGCACTGTGCGCGCCCCCGCGAATAATGCTCTCGCGCGCACCCAGGTCCGAGGCCTCCTCGGCGTACCAGGCGGGCGGCCAGATCTCGTCCTGATCCCCGTACAGCACGTGCACGGGGACGCCGGCGGCCGCGAGCGCGGGGGTGTCGGGGCGCAGCTGGGAGAGGATGCGGGCGATGCCGACCAGGTTTTCCGAGGCCGTGTCCAGCGCGCGGATACGTTGAAAATCCGCCCATCCGACGCCGGGCTCGTCGAAGTTCATGTCGGGGAAGTAGGTGCGCAGCACCCGCTGCCGCGCGCCGGGGCCCGTGGGCAGGGGGTCGAGGATGGGCATGGTGTTCATCCAGTCGAAGACGGCGCGCCCCGAGCAGAACAGGGTGACGGAGGCGAAGAGGTCGGGGCGGGCGACGACGGCCGCCCGCGCGACGATGCCGCCGAAGGAGTGACCCACGAGGTGCACGCGTACCGTGGTCCCGGCCCAGGCCTCGGCGACGGCGATCAGGTCGCCGACGAAGTCGCTCATCCCGTAGGCGCCCAGGCCCGCGGGCGCGGCGGACCCGCCCTGGCCTCGTTGCGAGTAGGCGAGCGTGTCCCAGCCCGCCTCCCCGAGGAAGGGCAGGACGGGGGCGTAGTCTTCCTTGGAGCCCGTGTAACCGGGGACGAGGAGCGCGCGGTTCTCCCCCGCCACGTCCGGTGAGGAGGCCGCGGAAATCGCGGGGGTTCCGTCGACGAGGCTGGGGGCGCTCGGGCCGGTCAGCAGGCCGCTGAGCTCGCCGGCCGGGGAGGGGACGGCGACGGGGGTGACGTTTGCTGCCAAGGCAAAAGGACCGAAAGGCTCTATCTGTTTCACGTGCCCAATCGTAGAATGAACGCATGACAAACGAGACAATTGAGAGCCAGCTCGCGCACCGCACGATCCGCGCCTACAAGGACCAGCCCCTGACCGAGGAGGAGGTCACCACACTCATGGAGGTGGCCCGCCACACGGCCACCTCCTCGTTCCTGCAGTCCTGCACGGTCCTGCACATCACGGACCCGCAGGTGCGCGAGGTGATCGGCGCCGCGTCCGGCCAGCCCTACGTGGGCGGCACGAAGGGCGACCTGTTCATCTTCGTCGCCGACCTGTACCGCAACAGCCGTATCCGCGCCGAGCAGGGCGTCTCCTCGGAGGCCCTGGGTTCGATGAACCTGTTCCTCACGGCCCTCGAGGATGCGCTGCTGGCCGCTCAGAACGTGGTTGTGGCCGCCGAGTCGATGGGCCTGGGCACCGTGTACCTCGGCTCGATCCTCGCCGATCCGCGCCCGGTCGTGAAGGTGCTTCAGCTTCCCGAACTCACGTTCCCGGTTCTCGGCCTGCTCGTGGGTCACCCGGACCAGGAGCCCGGCCAGAAGCCGCGCATGCCTCGCTCCGTCATGACCGCGGAAAACACGTATCCGCGCGTCGAGTCCTACTCGGAGACGCTGGCCGACTACGACCGTGAGGTCACCGAGTACTACGACCTGCGCTCGGGCTCACGCCTCGAGTCTTTCTCGCACTTGGTCGCCACGAACATCGGCGTGGGTGGCGCGCACGTTTCCCCCATCATGGAGGTCCTTCACGAGCAGGGCCTGTGCCTGCGCTGATTCTCCCTTCGTGACGAGGCCGTGGCCTCCCCTCGTGGTCACCCGACCGCCCGGGGCGCCACGGCCTCGTCGCATGACCGGCTGGCCGCGCGCTTACAATGAGCGCATGGCTGAGCTTGGTTTTTCCACCTACGTGTTTATCGAGCGCATCGCGGCGAACGCGGCCGCGCTGCATCCCTTCCCCGAGCACAACGTGGCGCTCGTGCGGGACGCGTTGGCCGACGCGGGCTTCGACATCACGCTGCTCGGTCCGGATGCTCCGAGGGTCGGCGAGGGCGTGTACTTCCAGTCTGAGCCTTTCGGCGACGAGGTCATCGGGCTTCTCGCGGACGCCCTGACCCTGCGCGGCATCGGCGCCTACGGGTACGCGCTGGTGGATTCGTCGCTGGGCGGCGAGCTAGCCGACATCGCCCTGTTTATGCGCGTGGGAGACGTGTTCCCGCGCCACGGGCGCCACATCCTCATGACCCGCATGTACATTCAGCGCACCCCCACGGGCGCGGGCAACAAGGCCGTCACCTGGGCGTTCGGCTCCCCCGCCGACCTGGAGGAGGCAAACCGGCTGTTGTCGGAGAGGTTCGACACCGAGCCGGTCACGGACCCGCGCGGCATGGCCGCCATCGAGATCCGACACCCGGAATTCGCGGCGGGCACCGCGGAGCCGATGGTCCTCCTCGACGACATCTTCCAGGTGCTGGGCGCCGCAGGCTTCGAGGGCATCACAATGTGCAACGACCCGGGCCAGCAGGCCAACGGCTGACACGCGCAGCAGGGGCCGCCTATAATGACGGATACCAGAACCGGCTCTTACCCCACCAGGGGATCCAGAGCCGGTCTTCTCTTGTGCAAAGGGCACGAGCAGCAGCACCAAGCGATAGCCGTCTATGGGGCGCGTCATAGTTCTGCGTGATTGACAAGAGACTCCAATGGACGCTACGATGTTGTTATCAACACCGGTTCCGCCGAAAGGTCCAGGGCCGGTTTTCTCATATGCAAAGGCGCACAACCATGGAAAAGCCTTTTCGAACTATCGACGAACAGATCGATATATTGCGATCACGCGGGATAGTCATCGATGACATTGAAACAGCCCGAAAAGCACTCGAGACAATCAGCTACTACAGATTGTCCGGCTACTCTTACCCCTTTCGCCAATACGACAAGGAGAGCCGAACGCGCTCTGATCAGTTCTCCCCCAACACACACCTCGAACAGATCTTAGCACTCTATCGATTCGATGAGCGACTCCGTACAACAACTTTTCAAGAACTCTCACGGATCGAAGTAGGCTTACGAGCGCTCATTGGCTACACCCTCGGCACGGAACATCCCTATCTGCACCTTGCATCACTTCGGTTAGGGCCCTCGGGTTTTAACAAGGAGAACAATCACGAAACCGACGAATATAGAAGATGGATCAGCTCCTACAATAGAAACCTTCGCCGATCACAAGAAGACTTTATCCAACACTACAAAAGTGAATACTCGGGTAAACTACCCATTTGGGTAGCGGTTCACATCCTCGAATGGGGACAGCTTGCCATGCTATTTAAAATGGCGCCCATTCACTGCCAAGATAGCATCGCTAGCTCTCTGCAATTAAGTCGGCCGCAGGTCAATTCATGGCTGGAAAATCTGCGAATCCTGCGCAACATTTGCGCACACCAGGGACGACTATTTAATCGCACACTGCGACAAGTGAAGCTTCCACAAGATGCGGAACGTCTCGGCATAAAGAACCTGTCTCCGATGAGAAACAAGTGCTTCGACCAGCTCACGCTCGTCCAATACCTCACCCGCACGATGGGTCTGGGAGATGGGACCGCTCTCCCCTCAGTCCTCGCCGCGTTCCCTGCGACCGATGTCGTCCCCCTACGAGCGACTGGCACTCCAGATAACTGGCAGTCACTCCCCTTGTGGGCGTGCGACACACTGAGGAGAATCGACGCGCCCGATACGCCATCAGACGGACAATTGACCTGCTGTTAGGCGTGCGCCTACGATTGGCGTCGCGCACCCGGCCACGGCCTCGTGCCGCACGCACTAACAAGGGCCGCCGCGTCCTCCCTCGTCGGAGAACGTGGCGGCCCTGTGTCTGCGCCGTTCAGCGGATCGCCTCCATGACGCGCACGCCATCGAGCACGCTCACGTAGGGGAGGGGGTCCACGCCGACCTCCAGGACGTACTCGGTGAGCTGGTCGCGCACGGCGGCTCGCAGCTCCTCCGGGTCCCACGGCTTGCCGATGTAATAGTCCAAGCCCGCCTGGTTGACGGCCCGAATCGTGTCGGACTGGTCGGCCTGCCCGGTGACCAGCACCGTGCGGGTCGCGCCGAAACGCTCGTCCTGCATGAGCTCCACGAGGAAGTCCACGCCAGACTTTCCGGGCAGACGGTGGTCCGACAAAACCAGGGCCAGCTCGTCCCCATCCTCGACGATCTCGTCGATCACGGCCCACGCGTCGTCGACATCCTCGGCGACCTCGAGCCGGATCTTGTCCCAGAACTGCTCCAAATCGCGCTCGAGCGCGTCGCGCACGTCAGCTTCGTCCTCGAGGGACAGGATTGTCAGGGTCATGATTCCTCCTCCTGTGGTTGAGTGGGCAACGAGATCCGCATCGAAGTGGACCCCGGGTGAGAGCAGATCACGAGGGTTCCCCCGTGATCAGCGATAATGGATCGGACGATGGACATGCCCATGCCCAGCCCGAATCGGACGCGCCCAGCCTTCGTCGTGAAGTGGGGCTCCATGATCTTGTCGACGATTCCCGGATCGATGCCCGGCCCGTTGTCGCACACGGTGACGACAACCCCCTCGGGCGTGGGGCGCACGGTGATGCGGATGAGGGCCTCGGCCTCGCCGCGCGCGGGCAGCTCGGGGACGCCACCGGCGGCTTCGGCAGCCGCAACCAGGTCCGCGTTCTCATCCTCAATGGCCTCGGCTGCGTTCACGATGAGGTTCGTCCACACCTGCTGCAGTTTCGCCGGATGCGCGAGCACCAACGGCACGTCCTCGTAGTCGCACTCGATACGAATGCCCCGCACCCTGTGGGCGGTCAGCCGCAACACGTCGTCGATGCCCTCGCGCACGTCCACAGGCTTCAGATCCTCCGCGTCGGGGCGCGCGTACCCCTTCAAGGACTGAGTCAGCTCAATGACGCGATCACCCGCGGCGAGCACCGAGCGCAGCGACCCGCCCAGGCGCGCCCCCGCCTCGTAGGCGTCAATGCCTCCCGGGATCTGCGCGAGCGCACGCGCGCCATCCGCCCCCTGAACCCCCGCGCGCACGAGCCGACGCGCGAGCGTGCGGTCGCCGACCACGGGCAAAAGCTCCTTCATGAGGGCGCGCTCGACCGACGTGGAGCGCGGCGGCGCGGTGAGGGCGCGGGCCATCGCCTCCCTCGACGAGGCCGTGGCCGGGGCCGCGAGCGCCGCATCGACGTCCTCGTGCAAGTGCTTGGCGGCGCGCACGAGCGCGGTCACCGGATTGTTGAGCTCGTGGGCGATGCCGGCGCTCAGCTCGCCCAGCATCGCGAAACGGGCGCGTTCGACCAGCTCGGCGCGGGTGGCGCGCAGGTCCTCAAGCGTGGCGGCCAGAGCCTCCTTCTGGGCCTCGAGATCCTCGGCGAGCATCGCGTTCTCCAGGTGCAGATCCTCAGCGCGCATGAGGCGGCGCGTCAGCGAACGAATCGCGAGGGCCGTCAGCGTCGAGCCGATCGACGGATCCTCAGAGATGACGATCTGAAGCTGCTCGGTGGTCAGGCGCACAACGGTCGCCTCCGTCTCCGTCTCGCCCGTGAAGAAAGCATCCTCCGCGCGGGCCAACGACACGAGGCCGATCAGCGGGCCCGACGTGGCCAAGTGCGCCAGAACCTCGCCGCGCGGGGAATCACGATGCAGCGACACCTGCCCGTCGAGCACCAGATAGACGGCGCCCACCGGCTCCCCCTGCGTCACCAGCTGCGTGCCCTCAGGGACGATGAGACGCGGCCTCTGACCAAGCACCCGCTCGACGCCGGCGAGGAGCTCCATGACGACCTCGCGCTCGTCGCGATCCAGGCCCTCCAAGAGCGGCCCCTGCACCGCGAACGGCGGCGGATCCGCGATGAGCGCCCGGATCTGCCGATCCGAATAGCCGCACCCGCGCAGGTAGCGCACCATCGTCGAATAGGCCTGTCCGGCCAGCAGCGGCACCGTCCACGGCGCCTTCAACACCGAGGACAGGGCACCCGACTCCGTGCAGCGAGTCAAGTCGCGATGCTCGGCCGCGTCCGTGACAACCACCCACTGGATGCGCTCCAGCACCGGGATAGCGGCCGCGCGGTCGATCAGCGCGTCAATGTTGGAGACCTCCGACGTCACGAGCCCCATAAGCACGTGATCACCGGGGCGCAGACTCGCCTCGTATGCGGCCAGGTCCTCGACACCATCCACCCGATCCAAGCACAGGCACGGGAACGCGTGCGAGAGATCCCTGGTCACCGGCGCCGCGATATGCCGCGAATCGTCTCCGACGACCAGCATGTGAATCGGATACCCCTCGCGGTGTCCCGCGCTGCGCACGTCCGTTCGTGCAAGCACCGAGGCGTCCTCCGCCGCCGGCCCCCGCGTCCACCCGTGGGCCAGCCCCGGCCTCGTGCTGTGAGCGCCCGAGCCGGCCACGGCCTCGTTCACGGACACGTCACATCACCCCGATGAATCCCCACGTCAGCGGCGCGACGAACGCCAAGAGGATAATGCCGACAATGCCGACGACGACGCCGACAATCGCCATTTCGCGGGTCGGCGTGGTGCCCGTCGAGTACGCGATCGCGTTCGGCGGGGTCGAGATCGGCAGGCACATGCCCAGCGAGCAGCCCAGCGCGATGACGATGGCGATCTCAGCGGCGCTCGTGGACACCGTGGCCGCCAAGCCCATGCCCATCGGGATCAGCAGGTTCGCCGACGCCGAGTGCGAGATAACGTTCGAGGTCACCCAACCCACGAGGGCCAGGACGAAGATCAGGAGCATGCCGGGGATCGAGGCCCACTGAATCGAGCCGAGCATCCACTTGTCGAGGCCGGTGGCGGCCACGCCCGAACCCAGCGCAATACCGCCCGCGACCAGCCACAGGACCGGCCAGTCCAGGGCACGCAGGTCATCCCCGCTCATCACCTTCGTCATCAGGAGGACCACGACCGGCAGGAAGCCCACGACGTTGGCTGAAATGTGGTGCAGCGACTCCGTCATCCACAGGAGGATCGTCGCTCCCGCGACCGAGTAGAAGATGATCGCGCTGCGCGACTTCTCGAAACGCGCCGACGTGTCAATGTTGAACGTCGCGTCGGAGGGGATGTAGCGCCACGCGATGAACGCCCACGACAGGGCCAGGAGCACCAGCATGAGCGGGACGGCCGCGAGCATCCACTGCAGGAAGGTGACCGTCACGCCCGCGTTCTCCAGTGCGCCCAGGGCGATCGCGTTCGGGGGCGTACCGACGGGGGTGCCCATGCCGCCGACGTTGGCGGCCACCGGGATCGACAGGGCGATGCCGGTGCGTGCCTTGCCCTCGGGCAGGGCCATGATGACGGGCATCATGACGGCGAACATCGTCGCCGTGGTCGCCGTGTTCGACATGAACATACTCATAATCGCGGTGATGAGCATGACACCCATGACGGTCAGGCGCGGCTTGCCCATGAAGGGCTTGAGGAGGACGGCCGACAGGGCACGGTCCAGCTTGTATTTCGCGGCACCGTCGGCGACCATGAAGCCGCCCAAGAACAGGATGATGACCGGGTTGGCGAGCGCGCCAAAGAACTTCGTGTACGCCGGGGCACCCTCACCCACGCTCAGCAGCGCGTGGTCTGAGATGAAGAGGACCTCCAGGAAAATGACGAGGACCGCCGTGCCCGCCAGGGGCACCGCCTCCGTCACCCACAGCAGGATCGCCGCCAGGAAAATACCGAACATGCGGGTGCCTGACACATCCAGTCCCGGCAGCTGAATAAACAGGGAAGCCACGATGCAGGCAAGCGCACCAATGGCGCCGAAAGCCTTGACCGGACTTACCTTCTGCTTTTTCTTGGAGAAATCTGCCGGCCGGGTGGACATATTCTGAGCGGAGCGCGGGTTAATTGACACCGCACCCTTGGAGCGTCGAGCCATTACGAAGAGACCTCGTCGTCTTGCGTGGATACTGTCCAATTAGTGTAGGCCAGCACACACAAAAAGTGAAACCGGGCGAGCGGAGTGGGCGCGACTGCTCGCCCCGGCTTGACGCCGCCACCGTCAACAGGTCTGCGTCCCGTCAGGCTCATACGCTCAGTCACGCTTGTGACAGCTCAACACCGCGACAATCATGCAGCTATGTTCCCGCCGCCGCCCCGCGCAGGGCCCAGGTCTCACGCCCCGCGCACGGGCCCCACACGCGGTGCCGTAACCCCCTACTTGGCCACGGCCTCGTCGATGTCGTAGCCGGTCGGAAGGACACCCGGACGGGCAGGCTCCCACCCGAGCGCGGGAGCAACATAGTCGGCGAAGTTGCGGATGATCGACCAGTTTTCCTCGAATCCGAGCTGGTTGGGGATCGTCAGCAGGAGGGTGTCGGCCTCCGCGAGGGCGCGATCCTGGCTCAGCTGCTTGATGAGCGTCGAGGGCCGTGCGTCCGTCCGCGATCAGGTCGAGGGCGGCGGCCTCCTCGGCGAGATAGAGGGGGTTCTCGTAGCGCATGTCTGAGTTATGGCGTTGGACGGAACACCTATTGCTTGCGGGCACGCGCAGCCCGCAGTCCGTTGGCGATGACGACGACTTCGGCGACCTCGTGCACGAGGACGACCGCTGCCAGGCCGAGCATGCCGGTGATCGCCAGCGGCAGCAGCACAGTGATGATCGCCAAGGACAGAACGATGTTCTGGTTGATGATCCTGCCGCCGCGGTGGGCGTGGCGCAGAGCCTGCGGGATGAGGCCGAGGTCGTGGCCGGTGAAGGCGACGTCGGCGGACTCGATCGCGGCGTCGGAGCCGGTCGCGCCCATCGCGATGCCCACGGTCGCCCCGGCCAGGGCGGGTGCGTCGTTGATGCCATCGCCGATCATCGCGGTCGGCAACGTCTCCGAGAACCCGGCGACGATACGAGCCTTGTCCTCGGGACGCAGCTCGGCGTGCACGTCGCCGATCCCGGCCAGCTTCGCCAGCGCAGCAGCGGTGCGGGAGTTGTCGCCGGTGAGCATGCTCACCTCGATGCCCTGGTCGCGCAGGGTCCGCACGACCTCGGGGACCTCGGGGCGCAGCTCGTCGCGGACGCCGATCACCCCGGCCAGGAAGCCGTCGACGGTGACGAGCACGCAGGTCTGCCCCTCGGCCTCCAGGTCTTCGACCCGGGCCTTGAGCGGACCGGCGTCAATCCAGCGCGGACTGCCCACCGCCACCCTGCGGCCGTCGACCAGGCCACCGATGCCGTGCCCGGCCTCCTCGGCCACGTCCTGCGCGGCGGGGGTTCCCCGGCCCGCGGCGGCGATGGCGGCGGCGAGTGGGTGCGTCGAGTGCTGCTCCACGGCGGCAGCCCAAGCAAGTACCTGCGCATCGTCGAACCCATAGGCGGCGACGATGGCGGTTACCTCGGGCCGGTTGCGGGTCAGAGTGCCGGTCTTGTCCACGGCCAGGTGCCGGATGCCGCCGAGGCGCTCGAAGGCGGCCCCGCTCTTGATGACGACGCCGAACTTGGTCGCCGCGCCGATCGCGGAGACCACGGTGACGGGCACCGCGATCGCCAGCGCGCAGGGGCTGGCCGCGACGAGGACGACCAGGGCGCGGGTGATCCAGGTCTCCGGGTCACCGAGCAGGGACCCGAGCACGCCGACGAGGACTGCGAGGACCATCACGCCGGGCACCAGCGGGCGGGCGATCCGGTCAGCGATCCGGGCTCGGTCGCCCTTCTCGGCCTGGGCCTGCTCTACCAGCTCCACGATCGTGGTCAGCGAGTTGTCGGTGCCCGCGGCGGTCGCCTCGACCTCCAGCACGCCGGCGCTGTTGATCGCGCCCGCCGACACCGCTTCTCCGGGCGCGACCTCGACCGGGATCGATTCACCGGTGATCGCCGAAGTGTCCAGGCTCGACCGGCCCGAGCGGACCAGCCCATCGGTCGCGACCCGCTCGCCAGGGCGGACCAGCAGCACGTCGCCGACGGCGATCTCCCTGGCCGGGACCGAGGCGGAGGTCCCGTCGCGCAGCACGGTCGCGGTCTCCGGCACGAGCTTCAGCAGCGCGCGCAGCCCGCCGCGGGCGCGGTCCATCGCCTTGTCCTCCAGGGCCTCGGCGATCGAGAAGAGGAACGCCAGCGCGGCCGCCTCCTCGACGTAGCCGAGGATCACCGCGCCCACGGCGCTGATCGTCATCAGCAGCGCGATCCCGAGCTTGCGCTTCACAACGAGATTCCGGATCGCACCGGGCACGAACGTGTACGCGCCCAGCAGCAGGCCCGCCCAGAACGCGACCAGCGCCGCGATGTGCAGCCCCGACCACTCCAGCGCCAGGCCGGTGCCGAACGCGACGCCGGAGAGGATCGGCACGACCAGGCCGGGATCACGCCACCACGGGCGCTCTGCCTCCTCTGCCTCGTCCGCGGGGCTGGTCGTCGGCTCGTCGCAGCCGCAGGCGGCGCTCACGAGGCGTCCCCCGAACTGCTCGCGGCGCAGCAGCCCGGCACCGAGCAGGCCGGGTCGATGCACGGCGCGCTCTCGTCCACGGCGAGGGTCACATCGACCAGTGCCGTCAGCGCCGCGGCCAGGTGCGGGTCGGCGATCTCGTAGCGGGTCTGCCGCCCCTCGGGCTCAGCGACCACGATGCCGCAGTCGCGCAGACAGGTCAGATGGTTGGACACGTTCGATCGGGTCAGCCCCAGCTCGCGCGAGAGCACGGCGGGGTGGCTCGGGCCGTCAAGCAGGGACATCAGGATCCGGGAACGCGTCGGGTCGGCCATGGCCCGGCCGAGCCGGTTCATGACGTCGAGACGCGAAGCAATGGTCAGCATGCACTGAACTATACAGCAGCCGCTGACCTAATGTCCAGTTGTCGCGGCTGCCGCACGCGCTGCGCGCGCTTGCCCTCGTGAGGCATGATCACCTCTTGCGCCAGCGGGGCCACTTCGGCATCCCGCGGCCCTTCCAGGTCTCCGCGAGACCCGCAACCCAGCGGACGGACACGAAGAGCCCGTAGCCGGCCCCGGCGAGGCCAGCGCCGACCACGAGCCACCGGCCGATGCCGAGCCACACGCTCCCGTCCACGTCCAGCGCCCACTGAACACCCGTGGGACCACAAGCAACATGAGAAAATCGGTACGATGACACCGCCGCCACAACCAGGGAAAACAAAAACCGCAGACCCTCAAAGGATCTGCGGTTTCATCGTGCGCGAGGGGGGAGTTGAACCCCCACTCCATCACTGGAACACGGACCTGAACCGTGCGCGTCTGCCTATTCCGCCACTCGCGCGTACCCAGAAAGAATAGGGGCTTGCACGCCCCCGCGTCAAATCAGCACGCCATGATCCAGGACACACATTCGCCGATGTGAGTCACAAAACCGCGCCATCACGCCAAAGAACGAGACTCGCGGCCTACGACATCAACCTGCACGCAACGACGCCAGCGACCCCCAACAGGGTCGCAGCGATGACGCAGGCGTCGACCGACCCGAGGCGGCCTCGACGGCCTCGCCGCCGTTCGCCACCCCCATCGGATGCCTCGAGGGCGCCACGCATCGACATGGCGCGCCCCGTCTCGGCCGCCCCACGCGACGTCGCGGACAGAATCGCGGTGATGACATCGACGCTCAGGCGTGCGTACCCGCGCAGGGACAGGGTCGCGACGTCCTGGCCGAGGCGCAGCTTGGCCGTGTCGAGCACGGCCTGCGCCTGGTCGCGCAGCATCGGCAGCCCGCGCAGGGCGGAGGCCATGACGAGCGACCACTGGTCGACGGGTGCGCCCAGCAAACGCAGCGGCGTCAGGAAGAATCGGAGCGCGCCCGCGAGCGCGGCGGTCGGCGTCACCCAGGCAATGAGGGCCGATCCCCACAGGACGATGACGGCCAGGACGGAGATGCGCAGGAACAGTTCGAGCCCGTCACCCAGCCACGCGCCGATACAGCCGCCGACGAAGCCGGAGACCATCCACAGGGGCAGGCGCGGTGCGACGCTGAGGGGCAGGCGAATGACCAGCGACGCGACGAGGAGGAGACCGCCGACGATCACGAGGGTGGACCAGCGCGGCTGGAGAATGACGCACGTCGTGAGCACCGTCCAGCACGCGATGAGCGTGCCGGGCCAGGCGCGCCCGAGGATGGTTGGCCACGGCAGGGGCCTAGGCAGGGCAAAGCCGGCGGTACGCCGCGGTTTGCGGCGCGGCGCGGGTCCGCCGCCCGTCCCGGGACCGTCTCCGGACGCGAAGCCGGTCGGCTCGGTGGGGAACCATCCGTTGGTGGCGCCGCCGCCGGGGCCGGTGGCCCCGCACGAGGAATGGGCGTCGTTCACGTGAGCACCCCCTCGCGCAGGTGTCGGTGGGTGTCGCACAGGTCGTCCATGCCCTCCAGGTCGTGGGAGATGACGAGGACGGACAGGCCGGCGCGGCGGCGCTCGTCGAGGACGGAGATGAGGAGCTCCCGCGAGGCCGCATCGAGACCGGCCATGGGTTCGTCGAGGATGAGGACGCGCGGGTCGGAGGCGAGCAGCCCAGCCAGGGCGACGCGGCGCATCTGCCCGCCGGAGAGGTCGTCGATACCGCGCGAGGCCAGGGCCGGGTCGAGTCCGACCAGACTCATGGCCCGCTCGACGATCCGGTCGCCCTCCTCGCGGCTGAGGGCGTTCTTGCGGCGGCCGACCCCACTGCCGATGAGGGGGCCATGTCCCGCAGCGGCGAGGATGTCGGTGCGCACGGAGGGGCG
The DNA here is from genome assembly GCF_000283035.1 of Actinomyces sp. ICM58. Classification (NCBI taxonomy): domain Bacteria; kingdom Bacillati; phylum Actinomycetota; class Actinomycetes; order Actinomycetales; family Actinomycetaceae; genus Actinomyces; species Actinomyces sp. ICM58. Next base: position 857 of record NZ_ALIY01000156.1, on the reverse strand, counting down.
CTGAAGCTGGAGGCGCGCGAATTGCATGGACAGGGCGACGTCGCCGACCCGGCCATCCATGGGCTTGCCTCCCAGGGTGACGGCTCCCCACGTGGGGAGGAGGAGCCCAGTGAGGATGCGCGAGAGCGTGGTTTTACCGGAGCCGTTGTCGCCGGTGATGAGCATGGCTTGCCCGGGTTCGAGGATGAGGCTGACGTCGCGCAGAACGGGCTTCTCCCACGGGGTGCCCAGGTCGTAGGTGTGTGCGACGCGGTCGGCCCACAGGTGCTCGGTGTTGATGAGGGTTGGCGAGCCCCAGATGCGCTCGCCGTCGGCGTTGAGGAACGAGGCCGGGGTCATTCCACCGGTCCCACCCTCCCGGTCGGTCCCACCCTCCAGTCGACTTGTGTCCCTGGGGGTTTCCGGGGAGGTGTGCCGCTGGGCGGGGCCGGCCACGGCCTCGTCGGTGGGGGTGGGGCTGGGGGCGGCGCGCGTGTCCGAGAGGATGCGGCCGCTACGAATCGTGATGACGCGGTCGGCGCGCGCGGCTTCGGCGGGGTCATGCGTGATATGAACGACGGCGATGCCGGTGTTGGGCAGGGAGGCGAGCAGGTCGAGCATGTCGGCGCGCCCATCTCGGTCGATCATGGCGGTGGATTCGTCGGAGATGAGCAGGCGCGGCGAGCGGGCGAGGGCCCCCGCGAGCGCGAGTCGTTGGAGCTGGCCGCCGGAGAGTGATCGCGGGTCGGCGTCGGCGAGACCGGCCAGGCCGACGCGCTCGAGCAGAGCGTCCAGGTCGAGGGCCGCCACGTCGCGTTCGCTCATTCCCCATGTGACGTCTTCGGCGACGTTTTGGCCGAGGACCAGGAGCTCGGAGC
>NZ_ALIY01000155.1:0-9796 GCF_000283035.1 Actinomyces sp. ICM58 | reverse complement strand
TCAGCGCCAGGCCGCGCGCTCCAACGTGCCCGCGCCCTCCCACCGCTCGAACGGACGACGCGCCGCGGACGCCACGGCCTCGTCCTCCACACCGACGACCACCGGCTCTACGCCGCGCGTCTACGGAACCGTGCCCCAGCCCCGCAGCAAGAATTCCAACACTCGCCCGCGGCGCTCCGTGTACGAGCCCCGCCCCGAGAAGAAGACCCGCGGTCCCCAGTGGCACGAGCTCGACGCACGCTCCGTCGACCGGAAACGACCGATCGCAAAGACCGCGTACTCGCGCAGCGTCGTCGCACCGCCCGTCCCGGCGAGCAAGAGAATCATCCGCGCGGCGATCATCGCACTCATCGCGATTGCGCTAATCGTACTCGCAGCAGTTACGATCAAGTACATGCTGAGCTCCCTCATCCAAACCAACGCGGGGGCAAACATTATCGAGGAGGTTAGGACATGGCAGAGCCCATGGCCCACCGTCTAGCTGGCCGATACGAGGTCCGCTCGCTCATCGGGCGAGGCGGCATGGCCGAAGTCCACCTGGGCTTCGACACCCGCCTCTCGCGCGTCGTCGCCATCAAGATGCTGCGGCGCGACCTGGCGCAAGATTCGATCTTCCAGGCACGCTTCCGCCGCGAAGCTCAGTCAGCGGCGTCGCTGAATCACCCGAACATCGTCGCCGTGTACGACACCGGCGAGGAGATCATCGAAGACACGACCGGCCGCTCGATCGCGGTGCCCTACATCGTCATGGAGTACGTCGAGGGACACACCGTCAAGGACCTCATCTCCGACGGGACGGCCGTGCCGATCAACGAGGCCATCGAGATCGTCTCCGGCGTCCTGTCCGCCCTGCAATACTCGCACGCCAACCACCTGGTGCACCGCGACATCAAGCCGGGCAACATCATGCTGACCTCGGACGGCAAGGTGAAGGTCATGGACTTCGGCATCGCCCGAGCCCTGACCGACTCGCAGGCGACGATGACTCAGACCAACGCAGTCGTCGGCACAGCGCAGTACCTCTCCCCCGAGCAGGCGCGCGGCGAGACCGTTGACGAGCGCTCCGACCTGTACTCCACCGGCGTCGTCCTCTTCGAGCTGCTGACCGGCCGCCCTCCCTTCAAGGGCGATTCTGCGGTGGCCGTCGCCTACCAGCACGTCGAGCAGATCCCGCCCACGCCCTCGTCGATCCTTTCCGACATCCCGGATTCCCTGGACCGCGTTGTGCTCAAGGCCCTGGCGAAGAACCGCGACGACCGCTACCCCAGCGCCGCCGCCATGCTCTCCGACCTGCAGCGCGTGGCTCGCGGCCTGGACGTGGGCGCCCCACCCACCGACTCCTGGGCAACCGAGGTGCTGCCCGCCACCGGCATGGCCGGTGCGCGTACAGCTGCCACCACCCCGATGGCCGCCGTCACCCCCCACGCCGTCGCCCCACACGCTGCCGCCCCCGCCGGGGTCGCGGCAACCTCAACGTCCCTGCCCGCCGTGGCGACTGACGACGCGGCCAACGCTGCCGCCAAGGCACGCAAGCGCCGCACAGCGATCATCGCGTCCCTCGTCCTCATCGCCCTGCTCCTCATCGCAGGCAGCGTGTACGCGCTCACGCGCGGCGCGTCGACGGCGGAGCCGACGGCGGTTCCCAACGTCGTCGGCCTGTCGCAGACCGATGCGAAGGCCCAGATCGAAGCCGCCGGCTTCACGTGGGAACTCAACCCCGACAAGGTCGCCTCCGACACCGTGGAGGCCGGATCCGTCGTCTCGACTGACCCGGCCGCGGGCACGTCCGCCGAGAAGGGCGCCACCGTGCGCGTCACCATTTCGTCGGGCCCCGACTCCGTCGTCGTGCCCGATAACCTGGTCGGCATGAGCCCCGACGAGGCCCGCAAGGCCATCGAGGCCCAGGGGTTGAAGTTTGAGCAGAGCTCGAAGACGGTCGCGTCCGACACCGTGCCCGAGGGCAAGGTCGCCGAGACCAACCCCTCCCCCGGCACGAAGGTGAAGGCTGGCCAGACCATCACCGTGTCCCTGTCCTCGGGTTCCTCCGAGGTCGAGGTCCCGGATCTGCAAGGCATGAGCCAGGACCAGGCGCGCAGCGCCCTGAAGTCCGCCGGCCTGGAACTCGGTAACGTGACGAGCGTCGATTCCGATAAGGAGAAGGACCGCATCGTCTCGCAGGATCCCGCGACCGGGACGAAGGTCAAGAAGGGTACGAGCATCGCCGTGTCCGTGTCCAACGGCAAGAGCGCGCAGGTGGAGATCCCCTCCGTCGTCGGCATCGGCCGTGACGACGCCGAGGCGCAGCTCAAGGCCCTGGGCTTGACCGTCACCGTCGAGGAAGTCGCGGGCTCGCAGCCCGCCGGCCAGGTCCTCTCTGTCGAGCCTGGCGAGGGCTCGAAGGTGGACAAGAACTCGACCGTGAAGCTGAAGGTATCCAAGGGCTCCCAGGGGAACACCCCCAGCCCGAGCCCCACGAAGAGTCACTGACGCGCGCCGCGCGAGCGGCACACACCGCCCCTGCGGCACGCGCATCGAGGCCCGCACTCACAGGAATCCTCCTGAGGTGCGGGCCTCGTCGTGTGCGCGGGTGTGCGGGCCTCGTCGTGTGCGCGTGTGCACGGGTGTGCGCGGGTGTGCGCGGGCGGCCTCGACAATGCACGGCTACCAGGGACCGGTGCACCCGCCTCATCACGGTGGAAGCATGTCTTCCACAACGCACGCCTGCCAGACAACCAGCTCTGTTGGCAGGTGCTGTGCTGCGACGCGACGCGGGCTTCACTGCATGCGGGCGTGGCCAACACGCGCGGCAGGAAAACAGGCCCCTGACGTGGATAGGTTGTGACGATGTGGATAGGTTATTGACATCCGGATAGGTTAATAAGCTATCCACATACGCGTAACCTATCCGGATGCTCGTAACCTATCCGCATGCGCGCGCCCACAAGCACACCTGCGGCACGGTAGCTGCCACGCGGACTGCAGAATCTACAGCGTGAAACGCTCCGCGACGACGGGCTTCAGGGACACGGCCCGCTCGCGTGCGCCAGCGTCGCCGCAGGCTGCCAGCCAGTTGGCGAACATGAGGTGCCCGGACTGGGTCATGACGGACTCGGGGTGGAACTGGACGCCCTCAAGGGGCAGGGAGCGGTGGCGCACACCCATGATGATGCCGGACTCGGTAGCCGCGGAAACCTCGAGCTCGTCGGGCATGGTCGCGGGGTCGATCGTGAGGGAGTGGTAGCGGGTGACGGTCAGCGGCGAGGGCACGCCCTCGAACACGCCGCGCCCGTCGTGCGTGATGACGGAGGTCTTGCCGTGCATGAGCTCGGGTGCGTGCCCGACGGTCGCGCCGTAGAGCTCGCCGAGGGCCTGGTGGCCCAGGCACACGCCCAGCATCGGGATCTCACGCTCAGCGCAGTCGGCAATGGTCTGCAGGGAGGCGCCGGCGCTCTTGGGGTCGCCGGGTCCGGGGGAGATGAGGACGCCGTCGTAGCCGGCCTCGAACCACGCGGGATCCACGACGTCGTTGCGCACCACGTCCACGGCGGCACCCAGGTGACGCAGGTAGCCCACGATCGTGAAGACGAACGAGTCGTAGTTGTCGACGCAGAGGATTCGTGCCATTGCCGGTCCTTTCATGTACGAGGCTGTGGCCCCTTCTCCGGCCTCCATCGTAGGGCGCTCCCCCAGCGGGCGCGCGGGCGCTGTCCGTTCTCCGGGCGCCAAGGCGCGGACGGCGGTAGCCAACCGACGCCCGTGGATACGGCACGAGGCCGGGGTGGCCCCGGCCTCGTCCCTTCCCGGAGTGAGCGGTTCAGGCGCCGCCGACGGAGGACTGCCCCAGTTCCAGGTAGGACTGGACCCAGGGGTAGACCCAGGTGAACAGGGCGGCGACGGCCGCGCCGATGAGGGCCAGGGATTCGATGACCTTGAACCAGGTGGGGCCGGGCAGGTGGCGGAAGATCCATGCGTACATGTGGGGTCCTTCAGTTCGTGGGTTCGTCGACGAGTTCGGCGGGCACGCCCGTGTCCTTGGGGGTCCAGGATTCGAACTTGAGGTGGACGATGTAGCGCTGCCAGTTGCCGTATTCGGGGTGGCAGGTGGTCATGGTCATCCAGCGTTCGGTGGGGACCTCGGACCAGGATTCGTCGTCGATGACGGGGGCGACGACGCGCATCTGGGTGGGGTCGGTGGCGTCGATGATCTCGGAGGAGACCATGGAGTACACGAGGTAGCGGTCGTCGACTTCCACGACGACCTTGTCGCCCTGGGTGAGGCGGTCGATCCAGCGGAAGTTGTTGCCGTAGGTGCGGCGGTGGCCGGCGACGGAGAAGTTGCCGACGCCGCCGGGCTGGGTGGTCATGTCGTAGTGGCCGGCCCAGCCCTGGTCGAGGACGTAGGAGGTGGTGCCTTCGGCGAGGGGGATTTTCATCCAGTCCCAGGTGGGCACGTGGACGATGCCGTAGACTTCGCCGTCGCCGACTTCGCGGTCGAAGGCGGGCGGGTCGTCGGTGCGGATTTCGCCCTGGGTGCGCTTGGCGGGCTGGTGGCTGTCTTCGTACGAGGCGATGGTCTGGGAGACCTGTCCGGAAACTTGGTAGGTCGTCCAGTAGAGCTGCCAGACGGAGAAGAGGCCGATGACGAACGCGAAGGTGATGAGGAGTTCGCCGACGACACCGACGATATTCCAGAAGACGTTGGAGCGCTTTTTCTTTATCGGTGCGGGTCGGGCGACGTGTTCACCCATGCGATTCCTCCACGGTTGCGTAGTTGACGGTCAACGAGGTTGTTGCGGGTGCGAAGCGCAGGGAGTCTTTGGTCTGCATGTCCCACCCGAGGCCGTACTTTGTCACGTAGGCCTGATAATTCACCATACGTGGGTTTGCAGTAACCGTCGCGCGCAGGGTGTCAGGATCACCGATTGCTTGAATCACATAGGGCGGTGAGTAGCTGGTTCCGTCGACGAGGATGACGTTGCCGATGCAGCGGATGACGGTTCGGTTGGTGATGCGCACGCCCTGGACGGTCATGGCTTCGGCGCCGCCGGCCCACAGGGCGTTCATGGTGTCCTCGATGTCCTGCTGGTGGATGACGAGGTCGTTGGGGGTGGCTCCGGCTGGGATCTGGCCGGGGGGCGCGTCGGAGAGGGTGATTTGGACGCCGGGGCCGCTCACGGGGCTGGTGGATCGGGCGGTGAAGGCGTCTTCGTCGGGGGCTCCGGATTGGGGCGCGGAGGAGAAGCTCTGCACTTGGGCGTCGAGGGAGGATACCTCGTTGTCGAGGGTGGAGACCTGGGCTTGGCGGGTGCGCACGAGGGTCGCCAGGTTCGAGGTCCCGGCGGGGTTTTTGCGCTCGTTGAGGGAGGAGACGGAGAAGAGTAGGCCGGAGGCGATGGTGACGGCGAGGACGGCCACCGCGTGGCGGGCTGTGCGTGCGCGCATGATTTCCCCCTCCGTGGCGCTGCGTTTTGGTACTTCTCAGGTCCGAGACTACGCTAGTGTTGCGACTAATTCATCACCGCCGGGCGATTTGTCTTCCCGCGCGGGCCAGCAGAGAGGACCCGACGTGGCCGAATCTAAGAAGCGTAAGAAGAATGGGCACGAGGTCGAGGACGATACCGAGATCAAGAACTGGACGGATGGCATTCCGTTGAGTCCCGCATGGTGGGCGCCGACGTTCGTGGCCCTCATGATCCTGGGTCTGCTGTGGGTCGTCGTCTACTACATTTCCCAGGGCATTTACCCGATTCCGAAGCTGGGCGCATGGAATATCGCGGTGGGGCTGGGCACGATGATGGTGGGCTTCCTGATGACGTTGCGCTGGCGCTGAGCGCGCATCGTCGTTCGATACGTGAGTGGGGCGTTCCGGCTGCGGCCAGGGCGCCCCACTTCTTGCCATGGACGAGGCTGGGGCGGGCTATGCGGACGTCCGCGCCATCGTGACAACAAGGCTGGTAGCGTCGTCACATGGATACTATGTCACGCAACACATATGGATGTTGCGCTGCCGATCCTCTACACCCACGCCACTCGCCAAGAGGATGGCATGTGCCGTACTACATCGGATTTGACTGATGATACCGCTCACCGTTCCCAGGTTTCATCTTCCTGATGACAAGACCCCTCCCACGCCGCGCGCACAGGACGCGAGGGCGCGGCGAATGCTGCCATCCTGTGTGATACTCGTCGTGTGTGTGATTGGCACCACACTCGGCGCACGGTGGGTCGCTCAGATTCCCAGTTATTCGATCTGGCAGTTCGAACTAGCGTGGGTGTCACTCAACCTTGGAGCGACACTGCCGCACATTGTCGAGCGAAGCCTTCACGCGTTCTCCAGGCCACGCCCACGATTCATGAATTCATCAATTGTGATTCCTGGGAGCTACGAGCAGATCGGAGACGTGGTCACGAGCTGTCTGACATGGTTGTCGGCCGCCTTCATGCTCGTCTGGGCCACGATGATGCGTCAGCCGGTGTTCGCTGTCCTTACTGCGTCCGCAACCGCAGTACTGGCCTTTTTCTTGTGCTCGCGTCGCCCGCTCGCGGATCTGCGGATAGCCTTCGGTGACCGGCAGACGACGACTCTGACTGAAGAGGGGATTCACTTTCACTATCCACCCCTCCTGTCTACTGAGGAACACAAACGGAACACGGAGGTGTGGGTCCACTGGAAGGACCATCTCGCCATCGGCTCGGTAGACGACGTGAACATTTTGTTTTCCGGTGATCTCACCCATCAGGGACGTTGGACGATCTCCTCTCACCATCTCGGGCTGCCCTACACGGGCCTCGATGCCCTCATGCGTCACTTCGGCGCGCACCCCGAGGACCGTCCCCTCCTCTCCTCGCCCGAAGGAGTCACCCTGGTAGCGCGCATCCTCGAGGATGCCCGCGCACGCCTGACAGAAGGCGCAGAGGAAGGGGCCGACTAGCCACGCGTGGCCCGCGGCCCATCACGGCGCGGGGCTCAAGGGCCACGGACCACGGTGTGGGCGCCGGAGACGAACGCGAAGACACGAGGCCGTGGCCGACAACCGGGCCACAGCCTCGTTCGCGCGTCAGGGGCGGCTGAGCTCGACCCTCATGCCGGCGTCGTACATGCCTTGCAGGGTGCGTCCGGCGAGGCCGTCTTCGAGGCGGGCGGGATGCGCGCTGGCGAATGACATGACGGTCGTGGCTCCGGCTCTCAGGATCGCGGGAGAGGCCGGAGTGGAGGGGCCCAGGACGACGGTGTGCGCGTCCGCCGCGAGCGCGAGCAGGCGCGGCATCGTCTTGTTGACGAACGCGGATCCGGAGATGAACACGTAGTCCATTTCGGGGAGCAGGTATTCGCAGGCGGAGTCAGGGTAGTCGCCCTCGAGGACGTTGCGTTCGAGGATGTTGAGTTCCGCGGTGTCGGGCATGGCGGCGGGCGCGAAGGGGAAGTGGCCGATGATGGCGACGCGCTTGCCAGCGACGAGGGGCGCGTATGGGTGGAAGGTGCGCGCCCAGTTGTTTTCCTTGCAGGGGCGGAACCCGTGGGCGAGGGCGCGCACTGGATGGGAGTGGTAGGCGTTGACGGCCGCCATGCCGACGCCGGCGTCCTCGAAGTTCCAGGATTTCGCCAGGGCGGCGACGTCGCGCAGGGGGCGGCCGACCAGGTCGGAGGGGTCCTCGAGCGCGCGCGGGCGGGACTGGACATTCATGCCGAAAGCCATGCCGGCGCCGTCCTCGCTGGTGGCGACGCGACGCCACTTGCCGTCTGTGTGGATCGCGGTGACGGTGATGTCGGCGGGAATCTCGTCGATGAGCTGGTCGTACAGGTCCCAGGGGCTGGTCATGGTGTCTCCTGTGGGAAGCATGAGGGAGGGCCCGGCACAGCGCCGGACCCTCCCTATGTTAGGTCATCCTAAGACAACTCGCCGATGCCCCGTGGATGCGACGGCGCCCCGATCACGCCCCGTAGACCTCGACGAGGAGGCGGAACGCGAGGGCGTTGAGCACGACCATGCCGACGATCATGCCGAGCGCAACGACCGTTTCACGCCGGTTCTGCTGCGCCTGCGTGACGCCCGCGCGCGGGCGAGCCATGCGTGCCAGGACCCACGTCGCCGCCACGCCGGCGATCGCCCCGCCGATGTGCCCCTGCCAGGAGATGCCGCTGACCATGAAGCCGTAGACGAGGTTGATGCCGAGCAGCGTCAGGATCACGGTCGTGTCCGACCCACCCAGGCGCTGGAGGACGAACACGGCGCCGAACAGGCCGAACACCGCGCCCGATGCGCCCACGGTGCTCACGAAGATCTCGGAGGGCTGGATGAGGCACCAGGCGATAATGAAGGCCGAACCGCCCAGCGCGCTCACCAGGTACAGCGCGAGGAAGCGCCACCGGCCCATGGCCGGTTCGATCGCCCGCCCCACCCAGTACAGGGAGAGCATGTTGAACAGAATGTGCGTGATGCCGCCGTGCAGGAACGCGCCAGTGAGGACCGTCCACGGGTGCGTCATAAGGGTCGCGGGCAACAGGGAGAGCGAGGCCTTGAGGGACGGGGACACCGAGGTCACCAGGTACATGAGGACGCAGATCGCCATCATCGCGTAGGTGACAACCGGCGCGCCGGCCGCGACCGCGCGCGACGCGGAACCCATCCACCGCTTCTTGGAGGACGTGCAGTCCACGCAGATGGAGCGGACCTCGGTGGGGATCGCACAGTCCACGCACATGGGCCGGTTGCAACGCTTGCAGTAGTCCACGCTGCGCACGCCCGGGTGGCGCGGGCAGTCGGGGGCGGCCCGCGGATCGGAGCGCTGGCCGTAGCTCGGCATGCTCATAGGGTCCCTTTCAGGAGTGGGTAAGGGACGAGGCCGGGGTCGCCCACCCCGCCAACTGCACTGAGCAGCGGGGGTGGCCCCGGCCTCGTCGAAAAAGAGAAGAAAAGGTCAGTCGACGATCTCGATCGAGTTGATGACCTGATCCGTGACGGGGCGGTCGTTGGCGCCCGTGGGGGTCGTGGCGATGGCGTCGACGACGCGCTTGGAGTCCTCGTCGACGACCTTGCCGAAGATGGTGTGGTTGCCGAGCAGCCACGGGGTGGGGGCCACGGTGATGAAGAACTGAGAGCCGTTGGTGCCCTTGCCCATGCGCTTGCCGGCGTTGGCCATGGCGAGCAGGTAGGGGTCGTTGAAGGTCAGTTCGGGGTGAATCTCGTCGTTGAACTGGTAGCCGGGGCCGCCCGTGCCGGTGCCGAGGGGGTCGCCGCCCTGGATCATGAAGCCGGGGATGACGCGGTGGAAGATGGTGCCGTCGTAGAGGGGACGGGAGGTCTTCTGGCCGGTCTTCGGGTCGACCCATTCACGCTCGCCTTTGGCCAGGGTCACGAAGTTGTGAACCGTGTTGGGGGCGTGGTTGGGGAACAGTTCGACGGTGATGTCGCCGGCGGTGGTGTGCAGAATAGCTTTCATGGGGTTAATGGTTACATCTTTTCCTGGGTGTTTCCTGTCCGTCACACGGGTCGCCCTGGTGGGTGGGCTGCACATCACAAGCGGATGTAGCACAATAGGAGTGAGTGGCGCGGCCGCGCCCCAGTTAATGTGGACAGATTCGGAGACATCATGGCTACTTCGCCTTCTTTCGATGCAGAAAAGCTGCGCGCTACCTCTGAGCAGCTTCGCGACGCCGCCGCTGTGTACGCCGGGAAGGTTGCCGTCCGGGCCGCCGATCTGGCGAACCAGGGCGTTGGTTGGGCTGCGCCCCGCGCGCAGGCCGCCCTGACGAACGCGATTGAGCACGCGACCCCCGCCATCGAGAACGCCGCCG
>NZ_ALIY01000154.1:0-28719 GCF_000283035.1 Actinomyces sp. ICM58 | reverse complement strand
CCCGGCCGCTCTATGAGTGCGACGCTAGCCGCGGATCACTCCGCCGACTTGCCCTTGAGGGCAGCCAGGCGGGCCTCGATCTCGATCTGCGAGGAGTCGGTCTCGAGCTCCGCGAACTGGGCGTCGAGGCTGGAGGCGGCCAGCTCGACCTTGCCCTGAGCCAGGGCCTCCTGGCGACGCACGCGATCCTCGAAGCGGCCGAGCTCGCTCGTGGGATCCAGGATGTTGATGGAGGAGAGGGCGTCGGTGACCTGAGCCTGCGCCTTTGCGGTCTTCTCGCGGGCGATGAGCTGGTCGCGGCGGGACTTGAGCTCGGAGAGCTTGTCCTTCATCTGCGACAGGCCCTTCTTCAGGCGCTCGGCGACCTCACGCTGAGCCTGGAGGGCGGGCTCCTCGGTCTTGACCTCGTTCTCGAACTGGATCTGCTTGCCGATGGCGACCTTGGCCAGGTCATCCCACTTGGTGGCTCCGGCCTCGTCACCGGCGGCGCGCAGGGAGTCGGCCTTGGCGGAGGCGGCGGCGGCCTTCTGGCCCCAGTCGGCCGCGGCCTTGACGTCCTCCTCGTAGTCCTTCTCGGCCATGCGCAGGTTGCCCAGGGTCTGGGCGATCGCGTTCTCGGCCTCGACGATGGAGTTGGTGTAGTCGCGGATCAGCTGGTCGATCATCTTCTGCGGGTCCTCGGCCTTGTCGAGGATCGCGTTGATGTTGGCCTTCGCGAGCTGGGCGATACGGCCCAGGATCGTCTGCTTCTCAGCCATGATGTTCTCCTTTGTGGTGATGTGCGCTCGTGCGCGGGTTGAGCGCGAGGCCAGGGCCCCGCAGGTCGGTGGGAGGGCTACAGCGAGCCCGAACCGGTCACTGAGCCGGCGTCTGTGGCGGAGGGATCGTCGTTATGGTGAGTGTGTTCCTCCGGATTGGTGCTTGGCGGTTCGAAGCGGGTCAAGCGTAGCGTTCAGCTTGGTCTCGACAGCGCGGGCATGCTCGAGAGCGTCGAATCCGTGGCACGCTATCCTCCTTGGTTGGTGGCGAACAGAATAAGATACATGATCGTGGGCCGCCGCGCGTTCACTATAATATGCGGTCCGTCACTTTATTGTGGTTTGTTGATGATCCGGTGACCGGGTGCGGACGCGAGCGCAGTGGCCCGCGATCGTCTGGCTCCAGTGTCAGTGGGTCGTCGCTCACCTCCTCTACTGGCGCCCCGGTGTCGCGAGCGCGCGTGGACAGAGGTGTCATGATCGGTCACCTCGGGTCGTTGAGTGCGAGGCCGGGGTGGCCTCGCGCAGCGGCTCGAGGGTGGCGCGGAGCCTGGCCTGCACGGTACGCAGGTGGTCGAGCGCCTCGAGCGGGCTGTCGTTGGTGATAAGGGCGGCCTGGCCGGTGGCGATCGCCTCCTGCGCGTCGGCGACCAGCGGGGCCAGGAGCGCCGTGTCGGCCTCGACGCCCTCAAGCTCGGTGAGGTCGGCGGAAAGGGACCCGATGGCGGCGCCCAGGCGATCCTGGATCGCGTCGAGGTCGGACTTGGCAGAGAAGATCGCGCCCGTCTGCGCGCCGGCCATGGTGAGCGCGCGCGAAGCGGTGTCGAGGGCCGAGGTGGCGCGGGCGTTGTCCTTCGTGACCGTCGCGCTCGCCGTCTCCAGCGCGTCGCGGGCGGATTCGAGCAGCTGCTCGGCACGCTCCGGGTTGCCCTGAAGCGAAGCGAGGGTCTTGGCGGGGTAAATGGTCGCGATGCTCGCCAGCTCCTCCCTGGCGCGCTTAAGGTCCGAGAGCTCCTCGGCCAGGCGCTCGCGCGCCTGTGCGATCCGAGAGGGGAGTGCGGCGTGCTCGGCGCGCTTGGCGGTGAATTCCGCGGTGGCCGCGCGCAGGGGGGACACGGCCGCGTCCAGGTCGTTCGACATCTCGGCGGCGAGACGCATCCTGGTCTGGGGGACCACCGCGGCCTGGATGCGCTTCTGGGTGTCGTACCCGCGTGAGAGAGCCGCCTTGGCCTCCTCGACCTGGCGATGGAAACGCTCGGTCGCGGACAGTCCGAACTGGGCGCGCGCATAGTCCCACTCCTGCTCGGAGGTGCGCACGAGCTCGGCTGCCTCGACGAGGCGCTTGTTCGCACCCTGCACGCGATGGTGGGCCTCCTCGGCAGCCCTGAGCCGTTCCTCGCGCGCCTTGAGGCGTGCGCGCCGTGCCATATCGTCGGAGGTGGGTGCGGGCTCGGAGTCGGCGCTCTCGCTCTCCTGCGAGTCCTTGGTACCCTTGATGGCCAAGCTGATCAGCCCGATGCATGCCGCGGCCACCAACCAGAGGAAGCCTCGGCCGTGTTCGGTCGAGCCGGACGACGAGGACCGGCTGGGGGAGGGCGACGAGGACCGGCTGGGGGAGGGCGACGAGGACCGGCTGGGGGATGTGGACCGAGCCGCGACGCGGTGCGCATCAGGCCCGAATCCTGCGTGTTGGAGGGTGGAGGCGGAAGTGACGACAGTCTCTGCGCCTCCCACGGCCTCGGTCGCGAACGCGGGCGCGCCACCGAGTGCTATCGCGGCCGTCATGACGGCTGCGATGCCTAGGCGTCGAATCTGTGGCACGCTATCCTCCTTGGTTGGTGGCGAACAGAACAAGGTACATGATCGTGGGCCGCCGCGCGTTCACTATGATATGCGGTCCGTCATACTATTGTGGTTTGTTGATGACCCGGTGGCGGGGTGCGGACGCGAGCGCTGTGGCCCGCGATCGTCTGCGTCAATTGCCGGTGGGTCGTCGTTCGCCTCCTCTACTGGCGCCCCGGTGTCGCGAGCGCGCGGTTGGTCAGGACGGTGGCCCTCGAGGCCGCCGCACGCGCCTGTAGAGGGTCCTTGTCGAGGGCCTCGCGAGCCTCGCCAATCGCCTGTTCCGCTTCGCGCAGGAGCTTGTTCGCGTCAAACAGGGCGGAGCCTTGACGGTTCCTCAAGGACTTGCGCGCCCACGCGAGGGCCGCATCAGCGTCACGAATATGACGCTGAGCGCTCTCTCGCGCCTTGAGCGCCGCCGCCTCTTGCGTCCGAAGGGGAGCGAGCACCGCCTCCAGGCGAAGCTCCAGGTCGCGAAGGGTCTCGAGCGCGCCGAGGGGGTCCTCGTCGTTGACCAGGGCGCGCTGGCCGAGCGCTATCGCTCCCCGCGCGTCGGCGACCAGCGGGGCCAGGAGCGCCGTGTCGGCCTCGAGGCCGTCAACCTCGGCGATGTCGCCGGACAGGGCCCCGATGGCGGTGCCGAGGCGGTCCCGGATCGCGTCGAGGTCGGTCTTCGCCGAGAAGATCGCGTCCGTCTGTGCATTCGCCATGGTCAGAGCACGCTGCGCGGTGTCCAGGGCCGAGGCGGCACGCGTCGGGTCCGCCCCGATATGCGCGCTCGCCGTGTCCAGTGCCGAGCGAGCGGACTCCAGGAACGCCGCCGCGCGCTGTGGATTGTCCTGGAGGGAGGCGAGCATGGAATCGGGGTAGAGTCCCGCGATGCTGGAGAGCTCTTCCTTCGAGCGTTCCAGATCGGCGAGCTCCTCGACCAGACGCTCACGAGCGTCACTTAGCTGCGCGGGCAGCGTTGAGCGCTCCCTTCGCCGTGCCGCAAACTCCGCGCGCGTCTTCTCCAGGGGAGGGAGGACCTCGTCCAGATCCTTTGTGATTGTCGCCGCCAGGCGCTTCTTGGCCAGGGAGTCGACGGTGTGGCATATCTGCGTGTGGGTGTCGCGTCCGCGCGCAACGGCCTCCTTGGCCGCCTCAAGGCGGTGACCGTACTCTTCGGCCGCGGCGCTGCCGAACTGTGCGCGGGCGAAGTTCCAGTCCTCCTCGGCGGCGCGGATCTGTTCCGCGGCCTCTGACAGGCGCCGATTCGCCGCATCGGCGGCCTTCAGGGCCTCACGCCTCACGGGGTCCACGATCGGAACGGACGCCCCGGAATCGGCGCTGGAATGGTCGTGACCGTCGTCTTCTCGCAGCGCGACCCACAGGTTGGAGACGACGGCAATCACCACGACGACGGCCAAGATAACGTAACCGCCGAGGCTCCTGTCTGCCTCCCTCTTCCGTTCTTCCTCTGCCGCTTGCTGCCTCTTGCGATTGTCGGCAGCGATGCGTGCGTGTAAGTCGGTCGTGCTGCGCACGTCGTCGATGAACGCGCGAGCGCCCGCCGCCGCCTCGTCGGGAGTGAGGGGGGTGGATGTGTGCTTGCCGCGGGCGACACCGAGCGCGTCGTCCAGCATCTTCTTCGTCATCGGGTCCGACGCCGCCTTCTGCTCCAGGTTCGAATCCGTGCAGTAGGTGTCGGTGCCGTCCTCGTAGGCCAGGACGTAGAGGATGCCCTTATCTGCTGTGCGCGATTGCATCAGGGTGGTCCGGCACCACGTCGATGGTTTCTGGTCGGAGAACGTGGGGACGATTGAGACGTCGATGTACATGGAGTACGCGGAATAGAAAGACTGAGCTGACGTCTCGATCATTCCCCGTTGCTCCGCGCTCAGGAAGCCGTCGGGATCGCTGACGTATCCGCTCGTGGCGAGCGGCTCGGTTGCGAAGGCGGGCGAGCCACCGAGCATCATCGCTGCCATCATGACGGCGGCGATGCACAGGCGTCGGATCAGTGCCACGTGGCCCTCCTGGTCGGTGGTGAACGGAACGGCATGGGCTCACAAGCTGTTCCGCGTCGCCCAAGCGTTGCAATCTGCGTCACGTTGTGTGTCCGGGGTCAGTGTACGCGACGCGGGCGCTCAGGCGGGCAGGCCGCCGCGAGCCGGGTGCGCGGCGGTGGCTCTCAGGCGGTGCGACGCGCTTAGAAGTGGCCCTTGGAACCGGAGAACCCGCCGCCGCCGAAGCTGCCGGAGCTCCCGGAGAACCCGCCGCCCGAGGAATGGCTGGAGCTGGAGCTGCCCCAACTCGAGCTGGAGCTGCCCCAACTTGAGCTGGAACCCCACGAGGAGCTCGAGTGCGAGCTGCCGCTGTTGGAGAACAGGATCGACCACAGGATCTGCTCACCGAGGGAGGAGCCGGAATTGCTCGAGCGGTCGTCGTCATCGTCCTCGTCGTACCAGCTCGTATCGGGTCGGGCCAGGGGCGTGGCCATGACGCGGTCGGCGAGGGTGCGCGCCCGCGATGCCTGGGAGGTCGCTTCGTTCGGGTCGCTGCCCAGGGCCTCGCGGGCCGCCTCGAGGGAGTGCTCAGCGTCGTGGAGGGTGGAGCGGACGTTCATGTTCATGGCGCCGCGTCGCCCCTGGACGTAGCGCTGGGCGCGCATGACCGCGGACTCGGCGAGGGACACCTGGGAGCGGGCGGCGGCCAGAGCCCGCTCGTCGTTGTCCCGCTTGGAGCGCAGCGGGGCGAGCGCGGCGTCAATGTTTGCTTCCGAGCTGCGCAGGTGTTCGAGGGCCGCCAACGGGTCGCCGTTGTTGAGGAGGGCGGCCTGTCCCTCGGAGATCGCCGCGCGCGCATCGGCGACGAGCGGGTCGAAGATGGCCGGGTCCGCCTTCAGGGACGACACGTCGTTGATATCCGACGAAATGGAGCCGATGGCGGCACCGAGGCGGTCGTGGATCGCGTCGAGGTCGGACTTGGCGGAGAAGATCGCGTCGGTCTGGTGCGTGGCCATCATGAGGGCGCGGTGTGCGGTGTCGAGGGCGCTCTCCGCGCGGGCCCGATCCGTCTCGGCCATCCGCTGGGCCTCCTCCAGGGCGGCGCCGGCGGTTGTCAGCAGGGCGGCGGCCTGCTCGGGGTTGTCCTGGAGGGAGGCGAGCATCTGCGCAGGGTAGATACCCGCGATGCTCACCAGCTCCGCCTTCGCGCGCTCCAGATCGGCGCGCTGCTCGATGAGGCGTTCGTGGGTCTCGGTGATGCGGTTAGGCAGCGTCGCCTGCTCGCTGCGCTTCTTCTCGAAGGAGGCCTGGACGGCGCTCAGGGGGTTCATGGAGGTCCCCAGGTCGCGCATGATGCTCGTCGCCAGGTTCGCGCGCGAGATCGGGTTGGTGGAGTCATTCATCTGCTTTTGAGTGTCAAAACAGCGCGCGACGGAATCCCGGGCGGCCTCCAGGGCGCGGGCGAATTGGTCGGTGGCGGCGATGCCGAACTGGGCGCGCGCGAAGTCGAGCTCGTCGGTGGCGGAACGCACCTGCTCGTCTGCCGCGAGGAGCTGGCGGTTGGCCTGCGAGACCTTCTTCTCGGCGTCTTCGGTTCTGGTGAGGGTGACCTGCTCCGCGGCGCGTTCGTTGCGACGCGAGGAGGAGGACACGGCGAGCCCGATGCCGATGAAGCCGCCGACGATGAGAATGAGGACGATGATGGCACCGCCCCGACCCTCGGAGGAGGTGGAGCGCGTTCCGCTACCCGAGCTACTCGTGCCGCTGGAGGAGGTGGTGGACCTGTTCGCGAGGGTATTAATGAAGGCGACGGCACCCGCGGCGGCGTCGGAAGAGGTCAGGGGCTTGCTGGCCAGTTTCGACTCGGCGGCCGTGCGCGCGGCGTCGCGTGCGCTTTGCGAGATGGAGCCGCCGTTGACGCATTCGCCGTCCACGCGCTCGTCGTAGGCGATGTAGTAGATGATGTTGCCGTCCGAGGTGCCGGAGGCATTGAGGGTCTTGCGGCACCATTCGACGCCGTCGATTCCCGAGAGGTTGTCGACGATGACGACGTCGACGGAGATGCCCTTCGCGCGCGCGGAGCGTGCGGCGGTTTCGATGAGCGTGCGCTCGGAGTCGGAGAGCCAGCCGCCCGGGTCGGTGACGATTCCGCTCGTTGTGACCGGTGCGGTCGCGAAGGCGGGGGCGCCCAGGGTGAGCAGTAGCGTTGCGAGAACTGCGACGAGGCTGAAACGGCGGATTCGTGACACGGGGCCCTCCTGCGTTGTGGCGAACAAGCAAAGATATACCACGTTACGCACGCGCGTCCACCATGTGACGCAGTATGCGACGTGTGATTACTGCCGTGGGGTCAGTCTACGCGAAAGCGCGCGGGGATGGAGCGGGCGGTGCTGTTCGCTACAGGCGGGAGCACGCCTCGCACACGGGGCGTGGGAGGGCCCTATGATAGGGGGAGCCTACCCGGCCTACAGACTATTGATAGAAGGAGGGGACCATGCCCACCGGTAAAGTCAGGTTCTTCGACGCTGATCGCGGTTTCGGCTTCATTACGGGAGACGACGGGGCGGATGTCTTCCTCCACTCGTCCGCGCTGCCGTCCGACGCGCCGAGCCCCAGGGTGGGAGCTCGCGTGGAGTATTCGGTGGCCGACGGACGCAAGGGACCGCAGGCCCTGAGCGTGCGCTTCCTGAAAGAGACAGCTTCCGTTGCCCGAGCCAAGCGTCGCAAGCCGCAGGCGATGGTGCCGGTCGTTGAGGATCTCATCAAGCTCCTCGACGCCTCGAGCGCTACCCTGCGCCGCGGCTCCTACCCGGACAACGCGACCAAGATCGCGAAGGTGCTGCGCGCCGTCGCAGAGGAATTCGATGCCTAAGACTGGTGCCCGTGTTCGGGCAGTGAAGAAGGACGCCGTCCTGGAGGCCGCGCAAGACGTGGCCCGCGCGGGCGCCGAGGCCGTGGCGCACCCGCGTCCCGTCGGCGAGCACGTGGGCTTCGAGATGGTGTCGGAGCGCCTGGGAACCCACTACTTCGCGTCGACTGACGCCGGGTACGTGGGCTGGTGCTGGTCGGTGACGGTCGCCCGAGTGCCGCGCGGCCGCGTCGCCACCGTGTGCGAGGTCGACATGACGCCGCGCGAGGGGGCACTCCTCGCGCCCGAGTGGGTGCCGTGGGAGGATCGCCTGCGCCCCTCCGATATTTCCCGCGAGGACACGCTGCCCTACGTGGCAGACGACGAGCGCCTGGAGCAGGGCTTCGAAGACACCAGCGAGGACCTCGACCTGCCGGTCGTGCGCGAGCTCGGCATGGGCCGACCCCGCGTCCTGTCCGAGGAGGGGCGCAGCCAGGCCGCGAAGCGCTGGTACGCGTCGGAGCGCGGCCCCAAGTCGGGCCGTCGTCCGCGCAACACGTGCTCGACCTGCGGTTTTCTCATGAAGATGGGCGGCGGCATGCGCACGATGTTCGGCGTGTGCGCCAACGAATGGGCGACCGACGACGGCGCCGTCGTCTCCCTGGACCACACCTGCGGGTCTCACTCGGAGACGGACATTCCGAAGAACGGCACCGCGTGGCCCGTGCGGCCCTCGCGCGTCAACGAGGGCGCGCTCGACGCCGAGCCGATGCCGCGCGCGTCAGAGCAGGCGGGCGACGAGGCCGTGGCACAGCAGGCGCAGGAGGCGACGCCCTCGGGGGACGTGACTGAGGAAGCGGAGCGGCCCGAGGTCGGCTGAGGCCTCGGCGAGCGCCCACTGATGGGAAGCGCCCGGGACGAGCGCCCGGGTGCTTTCTCAACAAGTGGGAACACGGCGGGTATGTTTGCGCCCGGGCGCGTGAGCAGGCACGATTAAGCGGTGAGCACACAAGCACAGACCGCCCCATCCCACGGCGGCTTCACACAGTCACTTGATTCGTTCTTCCAGATTTCCAAGCGCGGTTCGACCATCGGTCACGAAATCCGCGGTGGAATCGTCACCTTCTTCGCGATGGCATACATCCTGGTCGTCAACCCGGCGATCCTGGGCAATGCCGTCCCCAAGGATGGCTCCATCACCACCCAGGGCATCGCCGCAGGTACCGCGCTCGTCGCCGGCATCATGACGATCCTCATGGGTGTCGTCGCCAACTACCCCCTCGCCCTGGCCGCAGGCCTCGGCCTGAACGCGGTCGTTGCCTTCACCCTGGTCCTGGGCTCCGGCCTCAGCTACGGCGAGGCCATGGGCGTCATCGCGTGGGAAGGCATCCTGATCTTCCTCCTGGTCCTCACGGGCTTCCGCGAGGCCGTCTTCCGCGCGGTTCCCCCCGCCCTCAAGACCGCGATCACGGTGGGCCTGGGCCTTTTTGTCGCCCTCATCGGCCTGGTGAACGCGGGCATCGTCCGCGCGGGCGCGACGCCCGTCCAGTTCGGTATTTCGGGTTCGCTTGACGGCTGGCCGGCTCTGGTCTTCGTATTCGGTCTCTTCCTCATGATCGTCCTCTACGTGCGTGGCGTGAAGGGCGCGGTCCTCATCTCGATCATCTCTGCGACCGTCCTGGCGGCCATCGTCCAGGCGTTCGCGCACATCGATCGGATTTCCGACACGAACCCCACCGGTTGGGGCCAGACGGTTCCGGAGCTCAAGGGCTCCCCGATCGCCGTTCCCGTCTTCGACACGCTCGGCAAGGTCGATCTCTTCGGTGGCTTCGGCAAGCTCGGCGTCGTCTCCATCATTCTGCTGGTCTTTTCCCTCATGCTCGCCGACTTCTTCGACACGATGGGGACCATGGTCGCCGTCGGCGCCGAAGGTAAGCTGCTGGACGAGCAGGGCAACCCGCCCAAGACCCGCCAGATCCTGATCATCGACTCCCTGGCCGCCGTGGCCGGCGGCGTCGGCGGCGTCTCCTCGAACACCTCCTACGTCGAGTCGGCCTCGGGCGTCGCCGAGGGTGCGCGCACCGGCCTGGCCTCCGTGGTCACGGGTGTCCTCTTCCTCATGTCGACCTTCCTGGCGCCCCTCGTTGAGCTGGTCCCGACCGAGGCCGCCTCCACGGCCCTCGTGTTCGTCGGCTTCCTCATGATGACCCAGGTGACCGACATCGACTGGGATTCCAAGGAAGTTGCGATCCCCGCTTTCATGACGATGGCCTTCATGCCCTTCGGCTACTCCGTGTCCGTCGGCATCGGCGTCGGCTTCGTGACCTACTCGCTCATCCAGCTCGTCAAGGGCCAGGCCCGCAAGGTTCACCCGCTCATGTGGCTGGTGTCCGTCCTGTTCATCATCTACTTCCTGATGGGTCCGCTCCAGCGCCTCCTCGGCGTCGGCTGATTTCTCACCTGTCGTCCCCTTCCTGCCCCGCCGGAGCCTCGCTCCGGCGGGGCAGTCGTATCCTAGGAATATGCGCCGAGGAGGGGTGATCGCCTGAGGCTGCCCCCGCCTCGTTCGGCGCGCAGCAGCAGCGAGAGAGAGGGAGGTCTGGCGTGTCGGCAACATTTGCATCTATGCGCTACGTGAACTACAGGTATTGGTTCGTTGCCTCCCTGATTGCGTCCACCGGCGCGTGGCTCCAGCGCGTCGCCCAGGACTGGTACGTACTGACGGTTCTCACCGATCACGACGCCTCGCAGGTCGGCGTCGTCACCGCCCTGCAGTTCCTGCCCATCATCCTGTTCTCCGCGTGGGCGGGCGTGCTCGCGGACCGCATCCCCGGGCGGCGCCTCCTCCAGTGCACGCAGACGGGGGTGGGCCTCGTCTCCCTCGTCATCGGTGTCGTCGTGCTGACGGGCACGGGCGAGCTGTGGCACCAGTACATCCTCGCTTTCGTCTCCGGGACGATCTCCGCGGTCGACACGCCCGCACGCCAGGCATTCGTCGGCGAGCTCGTGCCCCAGGACAAGATGGCGAACGCCGTCGCCCTGAACGCCACCGCCTTCCACACCGCGCGCCTCATTGGCCCGGCTTCGGCGGGTTTCTTCATCGACTGGTGGGGGGTGGGCCCCGTCTTCCTGATCGACGCCGGGATGTTTGCTGCCCCCGTCATCGCCCTGGCCCTCATGCGCGCCGACCGCCTCTACCCGCGCACCCTCATCCCGCGCGCTCGCGGGCAGCTCCGCGAATCGGTTGTGTACGTGCATGGCCGCACGGATATTCGCATCATCCTCGCCCTGATTGTCGTCGTCAGCGCCCTGGGCATGAATTTCCAGATGACGAGCGCGCTGATGGCCACGACCGTGTTCGGTAAGGCGGCCGGGTCGTTCGGTATTTTGTCGACCTTCATGGCGTTCGGGTCGATTCTCGGGTCGACGGGAGCCGCGCGCCGCGTTCCGCGCCTGCGCACGATTCTCCTGGGCGCGGCGTTTTATGGGACCGCCGAGATCCTCTTGGGCCTGGCCCCCTCCTACTGGTGGTTTGCGCTCCTGTCGATCCCCACGGGCTTTGGCATGCTGACGATGAATACGAGCGCGAACGCCCTGGTTCAGACCCGCACCGATCCCGACAAGCGCGGGCGCGTCATGGCGCTCTACTCCCTCGTGTTCTTGGGTGCGACGCCGATTGGCTCGCCGATCATCGGGTGGGTGGGGACGATGTTTGGGGCGCGATGGTCGATCCTGGTGGGCGGCATCGCGTCGCTGGGCATCGCGCTCATCTGCGGGGTCTGGGCGATGATCCACTGGAAGGGGCGCGTTGTTGCCCGCCCGACCTTCCCGTGGGTGGGCGTGGAGGCGGACTCCTCCGTGGACGCGCCGCGCCGCTCGCTGGATGAGGACTGAGGTGCGCCCCCGGGGGACTGGGAGTTAGAGCACGCGCTCCAGGCAGTAGTCGATGCACTCCAGGAGGGCCTCGACGTCGCCGATCTCGACGCTGGGCCACGTGCCGATGCGCAGCTGGTTGGCCCCCACGCCCCGGTAGGCGCCGATGTCGACGATCTCGTGGGCGCGCAGGTGCGCCGCCAGGTCGGTGGCCTTGACGTCGGCGTTGATTTCGATCGTGGCCGTCACGGGGGATCGCCACGCCTCCTCGGCGACGAAGGGGAAGAGCGCGGGGTGGGCGTTCGCCCAGTCGTAGATGAGGGACGAGGCCTGGGCGCAGTGGGCGCTCACGGCCTCCATGCCGCCGCGCTCGTTGAGCCACGCGACCTGGCGCTGTGCCATGATGATCGTCGCGACCGCGGGCGTGTTGAGGGTTTGGTCCTTGCGCGAGTTGTCGATGGCGGCGGACAGGGACAGGAATGGGGGGATCCAGCGCCCGCCGGGGGAGGCCTCGATGCGGCGGGCCCGCTCGATGGCGGCGGGGGAGAGAATAGCGACCCAGAGGCCGCCGTCCGATCCGAGGGCTTTTTGCAGGGAGAAGTAGTAGGCGTCGACCTGGGTGAGGTCGATCGGCGCGGCGCCTGCGATGGAGGTGCCGTCGACGAGGGTGAGCGCTCCCGGGGCATCGACGCGGTAGACGGGGGAGGCCACGCCGGTTGAGGTCTCGTTGTGGGGGTAGGCGTAGGCGTCGACGCCCTGCTCAGGGTCGCGAGGGGCGAGCGTAACCAGGGAGCCGGCCCGTGCCTCGTCGATGAGGGGGGAGGCGAGGTGGGGTGCGCGCTTCGCCGAGGCGGCGAACTTCGCGCCGAAGGCACCCCAGGAGCCGAAGGCTGCGCGCGAGGAGATGAGGCAGGCGCAGGCGGCGTCCCAGAAGGCGGAGGCGCCGCCGTTGCCGAGCACGACCTCGTAGCCGTCGGGCACGTTCAGGAGGGCGCGCAGGCCCTCCTTCAGGTCGGCGACGACGCGGCGCACGGGGGCCGCGCGGTGGGAGGTGCCCATGAGGAGGGGCGTAAAGAGGGCTTCGAGCTGGTCGTTGCGCACCTTGGAGGGGCCGCAGCCGAAGCGCCCGTCGGCGGGCAGGAGAGCCGGGTCAATGTCGGGGAAATCCACCATGACAACAGCCTAACCCCGCGCTCGCCGGTATTTCCATCACGCCCATTAATCGAATTGTCGTGAAGAACGACACGTTACGACGCGCATTTTTTCGCGTCATTGTGTCGTTTCTTTCCAGACAACAAAGGTCACCCTATCCTGGTGTTCGTAGGTGCCCCTTGAAGGAGGACGACGTGGCAGACCTGATTGACACCACCGAGATGTATCTCAAGACCATTCTTGAGCTCGAGGAAGACGGGGTGACGCCCCTGCGTGCCCGGATCGTGGATCGCCTGGGCCATTCGGGTCCGACCGTCTCGCAGACGGTGGCGCGCATGGAGCGAGACGGCCTGCTGCACGTCATGGGGGACCGGCGCTTGGAGCTGACGGAGGCGGGGCGCGCCCGCGCGACGGAGGTGCTGCGTAAGCATCGACTCGCCGAGCGTCTCCTCCTGGACGTCATTGGCATGGAGTGGGCGCAGGTTCACGACGAGGCCTGCCGCTGGGAGCACGTGATGAGCGACGCCGTCGAGGCGCGGCTGGTGGACTTGCTCTCCGATCCGACCGTGGATCCCTACGGCAATCCGTTGCCCGGCGTGGACGGGACGGAGCGCCTGCACTCCGCCGAGCTGGCGGTGCGCTCGCTCGAGTCCGGCGTTTTGACCCTGGGGCGTATCGGCGAGCCGATCCAGGCCGACGCTGAGTTGCTGGCGTCCTTCGACGAGCTGGGGCTGCGCCCGGGGGAACGCGTGGCCCTGTCTGCTCACGGGGACGTCGTGCGCGTGGCCGCGTTGGATGGCTCCGGCGAGGTCAGCGGTTACCTGACGCTTCCGATGGCGTTGGCCGCTCATCTGTTCGTGCGCGGGGAGTGACCTTCTCGGGGTGACGAGGCCGGGGCCCGGTGGGGTCTCGGCCTTCGTTGTGCAGGGACAAGCGAGCGTCTCGCATCGTGAAACGGGTGTGACGAGTTGCCGATAGGGGGAGTTTTCCCTGATACGGCTAGGCACAAATATCACGAAATGGTAACGGTGGGGTGTTGAGGCGTTATCGGAACGTGACATTGACCGGCCGTGCAGGCTATAGTGAATACCGGTCATCAGACCAACCGCCCATTCGGTACCCGAAGTGAGACAACGAATGGGACGGAAAAAGCGTCTCACGCGGGGAACCCATCACCGGCTCCTCGTAGCCTTGGGGTGAAGCTCGCACGCCGAGCCGGGCCTCCCGCCCGAACCCGACAGCTAACCTCGCAGGGAAACAGGGAGAAAACGAGTGAAGACTTCTAAGCCTACTCCGCGTCACCGCCAGGCACGCCGCCCGCTGACCGCTTCCGTGGTCGAGGGTGTGGCCACCACGAACGCCGCTCGCCCGATCGCCTTCGCGTCGGCCGCCGGTGTTGCACTGACCGCGATCGCTGCCGGTGTTGCGAACGCCGCCCCGGCCGTCCCCCAGTCTGAACCGCAGAGCGCCGACCTGAACACCACGACGATCGCCGTCGACGAGGTCACGACGGTCGAGGTCCCCGATATCGCGTGGACCGCCGAGGACGACGCCGCAGAGTCCATCACGGCTGAGGCTCCCCGCGCCCCCGAGCCGACCCCGGCTCCCGCCGCCGCGAGCGAGTCCAACACCTCCGACTCCGCCGCCTCGCGCTCCGAGACCCGCGGTGACGTCACCTCGAGCGACACCTCCGCCCGCCAGGCCGCCGTGAACGCAGCCGGCTCGGACATCGTGTCCGTCGCCCTGGGCCTGACCGGTATCCCCTACGTCTACGGTGGCGAGACCCT
This sequence comes from Actinomyces sp. ICM58, assembly GCF_000283035.1. NCBI lineage: Bacteria > Bacillati > Actinomycetota > Actinomycetes > Actinomycetales > Actinomycetaceae > Actinomyces > Actinomyces sp. ICM58. The sequence continues at coordinate 14,471 of NZ_ALIY01000154.1, read as the reverse complement.
CGCCGGCCTGGACTGCTCCGGCCTGGTCAAGTACGCCTACGCGGCCGCCGGCATCAACCTGCCGCACTCCTCGTCCGCGCAGACCGCTGGCGGCACCATCGTCTCCGACCCGCAGCCCGGCGACATCGTGTCCTACCCCGGCCACGTCGCCATCTACATCGGCAACGGCCAGATGGTTGAGGCGACGGTTCCCGGCCGCCTCTCCCAGATCTCGCCCGTGCGCGGTGGCGCGACCTACGTGCGCTACTGAGTCACACGACCTTTCGGTGATCGCCGCAGCCCCTCGGGGCTGCGGCGATCTTTTTTCTCCTCGGCTTGGGGTTTCGCGCACCGTCAAAATGCGGCACAATATAAGTGACTGCCACCACGAGGAGGACATGATGAGTTCCACCGAAGTCATTCTGGTCGGTGTCGATGGCTCGAAGGAGAGCCTTGCCGCCGTCACCTGGGCCGCCGACCGCGGCGCGCGCACCGGAGCGCGCATCCACTGCCTGTGCACCTACGCGCTGGCCTCCTACTCAGCCGCCGCCCTCGACGGCGGATACGCCGTCCTCGACGACGAAGCCCTCAAAGCGGGCGCCGAGCAGGTCGTCGAAGAAGCCAAGGCAGTGGCACGCGAACGCGGCGCCACGCACGTGTCCGGATCCACGGAGCCGGGCGATCCCGCCGGGGTGCTCATCGACTTCTCCGCCGAAGTTGACATGATCGTCGTCGGCTCGCGAGGGGGCGGCGGCTTCGCCGATCGCCTCCTGGGCACGGTCTCCTCGGCCCTGCCCGCGCACGCCAAGTGCCCGGTCGTCGTGGTTCCGCGCCACACCTCGGGCAAGAAGTTCACACCCGTCGAGCGCGTCGTCGTCGGCATCGACGGCACCGAACAGCCCTCCTGCGCCCTCAAGAGCGCAATCTCCGAGGCGCGTGTCTGGGGTGCACGCGTCACCGCCGTCTCCGCCGTCCCCATCGCCGTCGGCCCCTCCGTCATGGCGTGGACCCCAACCGGCGTCGACCACTCGGCGCTGCTCGCCCAGGTCCGCGAGGGCATGGACGCGGCCATCGACGCCGCCCTCGACGGCGACGACATGCACGTGTCGCGTCACGCCCTCGACGGCTCCGCGGCCTCGCTGCTCATCGAGTTCTCCACCGCCGTCGACCTGGTCGTCGTCGGCACCCGCGGACGCGGCGGCCTGGCCGGCGTGCTCCTCGGTTCGACCTCGCAGACGGTCCTCCACCACTCGACCTGCCCCGTCATGGTCGTCCCCTCCGCCCACCTGGGCGAGGGTACAACCGCCGTCCACACGGAGTGGGAACGCCGTTAACGAGCCACCGACCGGGCCGGGGTGACCACGCGGGTGCCCCGGCCTCGTCCGTGCGCGTCCGGTCCGTGATATCCCACGCGCGAGGCTCGGGTCGCGCGACGCGGCGGCGCCCACTTTGCTAGAGTTGGCCCGGACAAAGTGTCACGCCCTCGTAGCTCAGGGGATAGAGCACCGCTCTCCTAAAGCGGGTGTCGGACGTTCGAATCGTCTCGGGGGCACTGTGAGGGGAACTCGTGCGTCACGCGCTCGGCTATGCAATGACTGTCGTGGCTGCCCTGTGCTGGGGCGCCTCCGGTGTCTCCGCCGACTACCTGATGGAACACCACGGCATCGAACTATCACTCGTCAGCTTCTTCCGGATGTTCACGGCCGGCATCCTCACCCTCGGCTTCGCCCTGGCTCGCGCGCGCCGCGTCACCCCCCAGCACCGCGCCCTCGTTTCCTCCGTGCTCAACTGGCGTACCCTCGTCGTCTACGCGCTCTTCGGCCTCGCTGCCTGTCAAATTAGCTACATGGAGGTCATCCGCGCCTCCAACGCCGGGACGGGCACAGTCCTGCAGTACCTGGGTCTCATCCTCATCGTCGTGTGGGTATGTCTGAGCCACCGCCGCTGGCCGCGCGCCTGTGAGGCGCTCGCCATCGTTCTCGCCCTGACGGGAACCTTCCTCCTGTCCACCCACGGCTCCCTCGACACCCTGACGCTGACGCCAACCACCCTCGCGTGGGGTGCCATCGCTGCCCTCACCCTGGCGACCTACACGCTCCTGCCCGCCCGCCTCATAGCCTCCTACGGCGCCGAGCTCGTCGTCGGCTACGGGCTCCTCATCGCCGGATCCGGCGTCGGCCTGGCCGGGCGGGTCTGGCGCTACTCCATCACCTGGACCCCAGACGTCATCGTCGCAATGACGGTCACGGTCCTCCTTGGCACCGCCGTCGCCTTCACCGCCTACCTGTGGGGAGTCGACCGCATCGGGCCCGTGCGCGCCTCCCTCGTCGGCAGCCTCGAACCCATCGCCGCGACCGGCCTGTCCGCGCTTGTCATGGGGACCCGCTACACGATCATCGACCTCGCCGGCATCCTCCTCATCGTCGGAGCCGTTGTGAGCATCTCCGTGGTCGACCTCATCCGGGCGCGCCGCGCCGGTCAATAAGCCACCCTGCCGTAGGGTGGAACCGTGGTTCCTAGTATCTTTTCGCGCCGTTCCGCTCCAGAGCCCGAGGCCCCCCAGGCCTCGTCCACGCCGACGCACCCGACCACCCTTGTCGGTCAGGCGCGCTCCGCGTGGCGCACACGACTCGAGGAGACCATCGCCGCCGAGAGCCAATCCCTGCCGACGCTGTCGCTGACCGACGCGCACCCGGGAGGCCTCGCGCAGCTCTACACCGAGCACCCCGTGCGCCTGAGCCTGCTCATCCGCGAACCCATCGCCCTCGGGCGCGCCCTCGACCGCGCCCGCGCGATCATCGCCCGCTCCGAACAACGCGCCGCCACCCACGGCACCGGGCCTATCCACCTGGGCATCGGCACCGCCACGTGGCGCCACGGTGCCGAAGTGATCACCGTCCCCGCCCTGCTGCGCCCCGTGCGCCTCGTGCGACGCGACGACGACGTCCTCATCGCCCTGGGACGGGGAGCCCTCCTGACCCCCGAACTCGCCGAGGCCCTGCGCGCCGCCGGGCAGGACGTCGACGGCCGCGACATCCTCGCCCAGGCCAGCGGACACCACGGCTTCTCCTCCTCCCAGGCCATGAGCGCCCTGCGCCAAACCTGCTCCGTTCTCAACCGCTTCGAGCTGCGCGACGAGCTCGTCGTCGGGCTCTTCTGCCACCCCGCCCGGCCCCTGGCCGCCAGCCTCGCCGCCGACGTCGAGGCCCTGGCCGACTCCGAGGTCATCCGCGCGCTCGCGGGCGACCAGGACGCCAGCCGCGACCTGAGGGAGGAACCCATCGCGACGAACCCCGGCGACCGCGATCCGTGGGCCGAAAAGGGCGTCGGCGACCTGATCCCCACCCAGCAGGACGCGGTCGAGGCCGCCTCCGACGGGCGCAGCGTCTTCATCGACGTGCCCGCCCACGCCGACGACGCCTCCATCGTCGCGGCAATCCTGGCTGACGCGGCCGCCACCGGCCGCTCCGTCCTGCACGTCTCGACCCAGACGTCGCGCTCGATCGCCGCGTATTCGCGCCTGGCGGACCTCGGCCTGGCCGACGTGGTCGCCAACATTGACGGCTACTCGGACGCGCGGCGTACCCTCGCGGAGCGCGTCCGCGAGGCCATGGAAGACATGTCGCCCGTCGTCGACCAAGAAAACGTCGACGCGCTGCGAGCCCGCCTGCGCCAGGTCCGCTCCTCCCTGGCCGCCTACGCCACCGCGTTGCACGAGCCCTACGGCCGCTTCGGCGTGTGCGCGGCGGACGCCCTGCGCGCCCTCACTGACCTCACGAGCGGCGAGGACGCCCCCACGACGCGCGTGCGCCTGTCCGAGCAGACCCTCTACGACATCGCGCTGGACCAGGGGGAAGGCGCCCGCGCCCTGCTGCGTGAGGCCCTTGCCTCCGGGCGACTCACCACGGCCTCGTCCTCCCCGTGGTCCTCCGCCGTCCTGACCTCCGACGAGCAGGCCAGCGACGTGCTGCTGCGCGTCAAACGCCTGTCGGAGACACTGCCCCAGCTGCGCGTCCACATCGCCGCCGTCGCTGGCGAGGCAGGCATCAAGCCGGCGGGCACCCTCGCCCAGTGGGACCGCCAGCTCGCCATGTTCGACGGCATCGCCGACGTCCTCGACGTCTTCCAGCCCCGCGTCTTCGAACGCAGCGCCGCCGACATGGTGGTCGCCACTGCCCCCAAGCAGTGGCGCAAAGACCACGACATCTCCATGGGCCGTTCCGAACGCACGCGCTTGGTCAAGCAGGCCCAAGACCTCGTGCGCCCCGGCGTGCACGTGCCCGACCTGCACCGCGCCCTCATCCGCGTCCAGGAGCGCCGCGACGCCTGGTGCGCGGTGTGCGGCGACGATTCCTGGCCGATCCTGCCCGCCAAGATCGGCGAAATCTCGGCCCTGACCGACGCCGTGCGCGACGACCTGGACGCCATTGCGCCCGTGTTCGTCGCCGAGGAAGAAAACCTCGTGGGCACTCACCTGCAGCGCCTCGCGACCCTCATCGAACGCTGGTCCGGCGACACCTTAGCCGCGCGCGAGGTCCCCGCCCGCCTCGAGATGCGCGCCCGCTTGGCCGACCGCGGCCTCGAGGCCCTCGCCCAGGACCTGGCGGACCGCGGCGTCTCGGACGAACAGATCGATACCGAGCTCGACCTGGCCTGGTGGGCCTCCCTGCTGCGTGCCATGCTCGCCGCCGCGCCGGCCCTCGGCGGCGTCGATCCCGGCTCCCTGGAGGAACTCGCCCGCGAGGGACGCGAGCTCGACGAGGCCCAGGTGGCCTCGCTGATCCCCCAGGCCATCACCGGAGTCCGTCGAATCCGCACGAACGCGCTGGCGGCGCGCCCCAGCCAGTACGAGGAACTGCGCGAGCTCCTCGACGGCGGCGCCCCCACCGACCTGGAGCTCCTGGTCGTCTACCCGCTCGTGCGCCACCTGCTGCCCGTCCTCATGACGGTCCCCGCGATGGTGCCCATGCTGGCGCCCACCGGGCGCACGGTCGATATGGTCGTCCTCGACGGCGCCGACGGCCTGCCTCTGGCGGAGCTGGCGCCCATCATCGCGCGCGGCCACCAGCTGGTCGTCATCGACGACCTCACGGCCGCCTCCGAGGACGGAGCGACGCGCACACTCGCGAACGTCCTGCCCACCCTGCGCGTCGAACCCGGCCCCAGGCGCCTCAACGACCAGGTCGCCCTGCTCCTGGCACGCTACGGCTACGAGCACGCCGGAATCCCCGTCCCGTGGACGGCCGCGAACGCGCCCGTGAGCGCCCGCTGGGTTGAGGCCACCGGCATGCCCGCGCCCGGCGCCCACGCGATCGAGTCCACGGGCGCCGAGGTCCGCGCCGTCGTCGACGCCGTCATCGAACACGCCGTCGAGTGCCCCGAGCGCTCCCTGGCCGTCATCGCCCTGTCGGACCGCCACGCGCAGCGCATCTCCGAGGCCCTGGCCTCCGTGCGCGCCGACGAACCTGGCCTCGCTTCTTTCTTCGACCCGGCCACCCCCGAGCCCTTCGTGGTCGTCGGCCCCAACCAGGCCGTGGGCCTGACCCGCGAGTCCCTGATCCTGTCGGTCGGCTTCGCGAAGACGCCCCACGGGCGCGTCATCCACGACTTCGGCGTGCTCTCCAGCGAGGAGGGGGCCGACACGCTGGCCGAAATCCTGCGCGTTGTACGCGGCGACCTCACCCTCGTCTCCGCCCTGCACAGCGCCGACATCGACCGCGAACGCCTCCACTACGAGGGCACGCGCATGCTCGTAGACCTCCTCGAGATCGCCGAGGGGCACGCGGGCGAGGGGATGGACGCCTGGCCGGTGCTGGCCGGGGAACCCGATCGCCTCCTCGTCGACCTCGCCGAGCACCTGTACTCGCGCGGCCTCGAGGTCGTCGCGAACGTCGGTATCCCCGGCGGCATGCGTGTCCCCCTGGCCATCGGCCACCCGGACTCGCCCGGGCGCCTGCTGGTCGCCGTCCTCACCGACGACGAGGAATACCTGTCCGAGCCCAGCCAGCGCGTGCGCGACCGCGCCCGTCCACGCTGGCTCGAGGCCCAGGGCTGGCGCGTCTACACCGCCCTGTCCATGGCCTTGTTCATTGACCCGGAGAAGGAGGCCTCGACGATCGTCGACGCCGTCCTGGACGCCCTCGAGGAGCTCAACACCCACGAGGTGGCGCCCGCCGTCGAGGTGCCCGAGCACGTGAGCGACGACGACGCCTCGGAGGAAGCAGTCGCCGCGGGCGACCAGCCCGACTCGGCGCGCGCTGAGGATGGCGACCGGCCCGTCGGCGAGGCCTCGGACGAGGCATCGGACGAGGTACTGGGTGATGCGTCGGGTGAGACGTCGGGCGAGGGGGCTGGTGAGGCCGCACCCGCTTCGCCGCGCATGCCCATGCTCGACGAAGACCTCGACGAGGAGTCCCAGCGTCGCAAGAAGGCCGACGAGGACACGACCGGTATGCTGCTGGCCATCACACGCAAGGAACGCGCGTCCGAGGAAAACCGCGGACCCCGCCCGGCGATCGCGAAGGGCCTGCCGCTGGCGGCCTATTCCGACGACCAGCTCGATGAGATGGCCGCGTGGGTGCGCTCGGACGGCGTCGAACGCACCGATCTGGAGACCGCCGAGGAGCTGCGCGAGGCCCTGGGTATCACGCGCCGAGGCTTCCAGTCGGACGCGGTCCTCGGCAACGTCGTGCGTCGCACCCGGCCCGCCGCCCCGCACGCCGACGAGGCCGGGGAGCCTGGCGAGCAGGAGCCCGGCGACCAGGAGCCCGGCGATGAGTGAGGCCCCTCGCAAGCGCCGTCGCGTCGCGCGCTTCGTCTCCGAGGTAGACCGGCGCCTCATCGCCGAAGGACTGCCGCCTTCGTGGGAGGATCGCGTGCGGCCCGAGGACACGCGCCCGGGCTCCATGGCAGATTCCCCCGACCGAGGCGACGGCGCCAACGACGCGCGCCTGCTGGCCAACGTGCCCCCGCACGCCCAGGCGCGCGCGTAGGGGTGTCCGTGCCGCGAGCCACACTGGAGCGCCGATCCGATGCATGATTTCCCGGTAATTTCGCATGCAATTTCCCTGTCAACTTTTCATGCTTTGAAATATAGGCGTTGCAATTTCAACGTTTGTCGGGGTGGCTGAAAGTTCGGGTCGCCGAATTGCATGCGAAATTAGGGGCGCGCCGTCGCGCAGCACCGCGGGGATGCAACAAGCCGGGGCCGATGTGGATCGGCCCCGGCTCGCGAGGAGGAAAGAATCAGGCGCGGTCGCCCTTGGCGAGAGCGTCACGGATCTCGGTGAGGAGCTGGACCTCTTCGGAGACCTCCTTGGGGGCCGCATCCTCGGCCTTCTTCTTGCGCTTGGCCAGCGCGTTCATCGGGACGACGAGGAAGAAGTACAGGGCGAAGGCGATGAGCAGGAAGTTAATGACGGCAGTCAGCAGGACACCGAACTTCAGCGAGGAGCCGTTGAAAGAGAAGATGAGCATGTTCGAGAAGTCCGGCTTGCCGAAGATCATGCCGATCAGCGGGTTGATGACATTGTTGACGAGGGAGTCGACGATGTCCTTGAAGGCGTTACCGATGATGAAACCGACGGCCATCTCGATGACGTTGCCGCGAGTGATGAATTCCTTGAAGCCCTTAAGCATGGGTTCTCCTGTGTGAAAGGTCGGCTCTGCCGACAAGGCTGAATCGCCGAAAGCTTCGGCGCGGCGGGCGGGAGCCGCCGGGGCTGGCGCCGCGCGGGCGCGCTGTTACCACGGAGAACATTAGGGGGACTTTCGTCTTAACGACAGTGTTTAGAGGGTAATCTTCGTCGCACTTTCTGTAATTCGGTCAGGCGTTACTGAAATAGCGCCGAAAAGGGCGCCCTGAGATGTGTATGACAAACGTCTGGCATCGCGTCAGGCGTGCCGCACGGGAACGTGGAGTGTTCGCGTGGGGGTGATGATCGCGTCGACGGGAATGTCGTGAGGTTCGCGAGGGATCCGGCCGCCGGGGAGAACCTCGTCGTCGAAGACGACGGCCACGATTGGAGCCGAGGGGGCGCGGTGGGGCAGCGTTCGGTCGTACCAACCGCCGCCCTGCCCCAGCCTCGTACCGTCCTCGCTCGCCGCCAGCGCGGGAATGAGGATCAGGTCGGCGCCCGCCAGCGCTTGCGATCCGAGGGCCTCGCCGGCCGGCTGAGCGGGAGGGGGCCCCGGGGTCGCCAGCGCGGAACCGGCTTCCCACAGTCCCCAACGCGGCTCACCCAGGGCATCCCCGGCCTCGTCGAAGAGGATGGGCAGGAGCGCGCGGGGGAACAATCTGAGCGCGAGGGACATGTCGGGCTCTAGGGGGGTGGAGACGAAGAGCGCGGGCAGTGTGACGCCGCCCATCGACGAGGCCAGGGCGCGTACCTGGGAGGCGATCCCCTCGGCCTCGGCGCGGTGATGCACGGGTAGGGGAGCTTGGTCAGTATGTGACGGCCGTGCGCCCATCTGGGGGCTGGAGAGTGCTCGGCGAGCCCTGCGACGGCCTCGGATCTCCGCGCGGAGAGTTGTTTTTGTGGCCATCGTCTCCCTCTTCAGTCGTTTTTTCGCTACGCTTGCAGTATGACAGATAGACACCAGCCCGTCGTGCACGCCGTTGTCCCCTCGGCCGGTCGTGGAACCCGCTTCCTGCCCATCACCAAGTCGGTCCCCAAGGAGATGCTCCCCGTCGTCGACCGCCCCTCGATCGAGTACATCGTTCGCGAGGCCACCGACGCTGGCATCAAGGATGTCCTGTTTGTTACCCGCGCGGGTAAGCAGGCCATCGAAGACTACTTCGACGCCGAGCCCGGCCTCGAGGCCGACCTGGAGAAGGCCGGCAAGGAAAAGGCTCTCGAATACGTCAACGAGTACAAGAAGTACGCGCGCGTCCACTCCGTGCGCCAGGGGCACCCCCTGGGCCTAGGCCACGCGATCCTTCAGGCCAAGTCTCACGTGGGCGACGCCCCCTTCGCGGTCCTGCTGCCGGACGACCTCATGGAGCCCGGATCGCAGCTGCTGCGCAAGATGATCCAGGTGCGAGGCGCCCTGGGCGGCACCGTCGTCGCCCTGCTGAAGGTCACCCCCGAGCAGGCCACCGCCTACGCCTCGACCGCCGTTGAGGTCCTGCCGATTCCCGAGGGCGTCGACCTCGAGGAGGGCCAGCTCATGCGTATCACGGACGTCACTGAGAAGCCCCCGCTCGACGAGGTCAAGTCCGAGTACGCGGTCGTCGGCCGCTACCTGCTGGACCCGGCCGTCTTCACAGCCCTCGAAAACATCGAACCGGGCGCCGGCGGTGAGTACCAGCTCACAGATGGGTACGCGCGCATGATCGACCTCCCCGAAGAAGAGGGTGGAGGGTTGTACGGTGTAGTCATCGACGAGCGGCGCTTCGACACCGGGGACAAACTCGGCTACCTCGAAGCTAACGTGACGCTCGCCCTTGAGGACCCGGCGCTTGGAGGGGAACTCAGGGAGTTCCTGCGCTCCAAGCTTGAGGACTGACAACTATGCGAAGCGTTGCCGACTTCTACCAGGACTGCCAGGCCGTCGCCCACGCGGTGCCGCCGCTCGACGTCAAGCTTGTCGATGCGGTGAGCTGCGTGCTCGCGGAGGACGTGCAGGCGCCCTTCAACCTCCCGGTCGCCGACCTGTCCGCGTGCGACGGGTACGCCGTGCGCGTGCGTGACTGTGAGGGGGCCACCTTGGAGACGCCGGTGACGCTTCCCGTCACCGAGGAGATCCGCGCCGGCGCGGTCGACCCCGCCGCCCTCGTGCCGGGCACCGCGATTCGTATCGCGTCCGGCGCGCCCATGCCCACGGGCGCCGAGGCCGTGGTCTCCCTCGAGTTCACCGACCACGGGATCGCGCAGGTCGCCCTGCGTACCGCCCCGGCCAGCGGAGAGAATATTCGTCGCCGCGCCGAGGACGTCGCGCAGGGTGAGACCGTGCTGCGCGCTGGCACGCGTATCGGAGCGCGTCAGATGGCGCTCCTGGCCGGCGTGGGTCGCGACCGGGTGCTCGTCCACCCGCGCCCGCGCGTCGTCATCATTTCCATCGGTGATGAGATCGTCGAGCCCGGCGGCGAGGCGCGCCCCGGCACCGTCTTCGACGCCAACGGTCACGCCCTGGCCACCGCCGTTGCCGACGCCGGCGCCGAGACCTTCCGTGTCGCCGCCGTCCCCGACGAGCGTGCCCGCCTGCGCGAAACGATCGAGGACCAGCTGGTTCGCGCTGACCTCGTCCTAACGACCGGCGGCATCTCCTATGGGAGCGGCGACACGGTCCGCGAGGTCCTCGGGGCGCTCGGCACGGTTCGTTTCGACAACGTCGCCGCCTGGCCTGGGCACATCATGGGCGTGGGCACCGTCGGTGGCGAAGAGGGGCGCCCCGGCACTCCGATCGTCTGCCTGCCTGGCGACCCCGTGTCCGCTCAGGTCTGCTTCGAGGTTTTCGTGCGCCCTGCGCTGCGCCACATGCAGGGATGGACCGCCGTGAACCGTCCCGTGGTGCGCGCCGCCATTGACCGTTCCTGGTACTCGCCGCGAGGCCGGCGCGAGTTCGTGCGCGTGCGCCTGACCGGCTCCCCGCGCGCCGGGTACAACGCTGCCGTCATGGGGACCCCGGCCTCGTTGCTGCTGTCCGCGCTCGCGGACTCGAACGCGCTGGCCGTCGTGCCCGAGGATGTGACGACCGTGCGCGCAGGTGACACCCTCCAGTGCCTGGTCCTCGAATGAGGTGTTTCTTCCGGCGCCCCCGGTGCGTGTGGGGGCGCGACATTGACATGCTGACGCTGCGCGTCGTGGACCCGGTGGGGCGTGGTTTTTTGCGCCCCGGGCCTGAGCCTTCGTTGCGTCCTCGTGAGCTCGTCGTGCGTCCTGTGCGCGGTGAGGAGCATCGGGCCCTTGACGCCGTGCGGCGGGCGGACGGGCATTGGTTGCGTCCGTGGGAGGCGACTTTACCGCCGGATACTCTCGAGCATATCCCTACTTTTTCGCAGTACATGCGTCGGGCGGAGAGTGATCATCGGGAGGGGACCGGCCTGATTTTCGGCGTTCAGATCGATGGGCGCTTCGTCGGCCAGTTTACCGTGTCGAACGTGCACTGGGGGGCGATGTCGTCGGGGATGCTCGGCTACTGGATTGTGTCGGAGTGGGCGGGGCGAGGCCTGGGCTCCTTGGTGGCGGCGCTCGTCCTTGATCTGGTGGTGGGGGAGCTCGGACTGCATCGCGTCGAGGTGTGTGTGCGTCCCGAGAATGAGCGTTCGTTGGGCCTGTGTCGAGGCCTGGGGTTGGTCGAGGAGGGCCTGCGGCCGCGTTTTATGCATATTGCGGGGGAGTGGGCCGACCATGTCGCGTTCTTTATTGATGCCGAGTCTTTGCCTGAGGGTGGGCTCGTGCAGCGTCGTTGGGGCAGGCCGGCGATCGGTTAGGGTGGGTGCCGAGCATCGCGCTTCGGCAGTGGCCAGCATCACTCGAAATTGGTGTTCGTGGGGTCAATGTTACACGTGTGACGATTGAGGTTAGTCATCTTTTTACCGGGAGGTTTGAGAGCTCGACACGCCCGCGAGGCGCGACAGTGCTACTCGCAAACCCCTTTACGTTGAGAGGGTGGAAATTGGTGGACTCGTCATCGCAGCGGTATTCGTGTCGCTTCTCGCGACCGTACCGTCGCTGGTCGCGCGCCGAACGGCAATCGTCCAGTCTCGCGAGATCGACCGATTTTCCCCGAGACTGCGCATCATTCATACGAATGGTCCAGAATTAGACTCGTGTGATCACGCCAGCGGGACGATCCTGGCGCGGCGCGCACTGACGAGCGGAGGAAGCATGCACACGGCCACCACTGGACGTACCCGGCCCGTCATCGACCGCCGCAACAATAGGGCCGTCCGCGACATCGCCAAGCTGCGCGCGCGCCGCGCCGCCCGGCTTGCCGCGGAGAGTGCGGCCGGGCGCCGCCGCATGGTAGTGACGGGTGTGTGTGCCCTCTCGACCGTCATCCTCGGCATCGTTATTGCCGCGACCTCGATTGCTTGGGCGTGGCTCGTTGTTCCGGTTGCCGCTCTGGTTGCGTCGCTGGCGGCATCCCGCGTCGCGGCTGTCCGCTCTCAGCGTGCTTCGGACCGTGAGCTCGAGCAGCTCACGAAGTTGCGCGCTGACGTGCGTGGTGCCGGTCGTCCAACGGCGCCCGCGCCGCAGCCGCGCGTTGTTGACGCCGCTCGGGGTGAGGGTGAGGCCGTTGCTGCCGCGCGTTCGAGCGCCTCTCCCGAGGCCGGCGCCGAGTCAGCTCCCCAGACAGGATCCGTGCCCTCCCTCGTTTTCAATGTCGAGGTGCCCGAGGCCGTCGAGGTTGCCGACACGCCCGCACGCGCCTGGACCGTCGCCCCGATCCCCGCGCCGACCTACGCGTCGCGTGATCGTATTCGCGGCCGCATCGTCCATGCGGACACGGACCTGCGGGGCATCCCGCGCATCACGGCGGCGATTCCCGCGCGCCCCATCGCACAGACCGCCCAGGTTGGTGCCCGCTCGACCGAAGAGGTCGTCGCCGATCAGGCTGTTGCCCTTGACCTGGATGCCGTCCTGGACGCGCGCCGGGCCCAATAGGGCTGCTTCTTGCTGTCGTTGCCGCGCCGCGAGCCACCGGGCTCGCGGCGCGGTTCTTTCGCGGCACCTTGGAGGCGCTGGGGGAGTGGGGTGTCTTGCTCGGTATCGTGTTCTATGTGGAATCTTCGGTGGGGCAGCTACGGCGCGGCAGCTACGGTGCGAAGGCGTGCTGATTTCGGTCGGCTTGCGTGAAGACTTCAGAGGGTGCTAAGGTATATCCGTCCTTGGGGCTATGGCGCAGTTGGTAGCGCGTCTCGTTCGCAATGAGAAGGTCGGGGGTTCGAATCCCCCTAGCTCCACCACGGGCCGACATCCGATAGCGGATGTCGGTTTTTTTGCATGCTCGGGCGTTGTTGCGGTGCTTTGTGGGTTAAAGGACACAACGTGTTGGTTTGTAGCGATTTTTCGGCTTGCTGGTGCGGGAAAATCAACATTGAAGGTGGTTGTTTCATCGTGGGGGTATGAATACCACCACGTGCCCGGCGTGCGGGCGAACGCGTGGCCTGGTGTGGGCACTCAGCTTCAGGGGCGCAGTTCGTCGAGGCGCACTGGCTGCCAGCGCTCCTCGTCTCGCACGTGGGCCCGCTAACTCGCACGCTAACCCGCTAATACGAGCGCGGGCAGCCTCGCCCAGACACGGAATAGCTGGTTTATGTGCGATATCGCGGGTTAGCGCACGCAATAGCGGGTTCGCGCGCGAGCTCCGCGCCAGGCCAGACGCCGTTGTGTCCACAACGCACATTGCCGTGCCCACGACACCTCGTTGTCGGCGTTTGTCGCCGAGGTCGTCTGCGATGTGGGCGCCACACCACCCCGAACCGCGACCTCACCGCCAGCAAACGGGGGGAATTGCACCATTAGAGCCGCGACACGCCGGCGACACGCCGACACAGTGCTCCTAATGCTGCAAAACCCCCAAACGGGCCCTGTGTCAGGCATCGCGGAGTGCGGTGGCGCGGCTTCCGTACCCGGTGGATAGCGGCGATTTGGCCTGAAGGCAACGCGCCCCAGAGCGAACGCCACGCAGACTGGCAAGCCACGCCGCACTCTGACATCTTGAGGGGCAGCACTCCAACACGAAGCGTGCTGTGCCCCCAATTTCGCATGCAATTCCCTCGTGACTTGTGTGCAGCACAGATCTGTGTCGTTGGAATTGCAACGTTTTCGCGTTATGTTCAAAGGTCAGTCAATCGAATTGCATGCGACATTGCTTCGATCGAGCCCTGAGGCGTCCCGGGTTGCAGTACAGAGGTGCACGAGTCGCCCGCGCTCCTTAACGCGCACGTGGGCCCGATAATGTGAGCATGGGCAGTGCCGCCCACGCGCAGAATATCGGGTTAACGTGCGAGATATCGGGTTAACGTGCACAGCGAGGGGCCCACGTGCAAGCGGGCGTGTGTGCCGCTTACACCTGTATTGACGCGGCTTCTGGCGCACGTAGACGCAGGGGCCGCCGCGGCGAGAGTAGTGTCCCGCATAGTGGTGTAACCGTGTGGTGGTCGGCCCGTTTGATATGGGTGCGGTCACCGTGTGATCCTTCGAGAAAGCTCTCTACTTCTGACTCGAAACGATTTGGAGGCACAACGATGACCGCTCCTCATATTATCGACCCTGCTGGCCTGCTTGGCGAGGCATTGTCCCAGGCATCCCCGGATTTGATGCGTTCCTTGCTCCAGCACGTGATTAACGCGTTGCTATCAGCGGACGCTGATGCGGTGTGCGGGGCCCAGTGGGGCCAACAAGACCCGCAGCGTCACGCCAGGCGCAATGGGTATCGCTACCGGCCCCTGGACACCAGGGTCGGCACCATTGACGTGGCGATCCCCAAGCTGCGCTCAGGAACCTACTTTCCAGAGTGGTTGCTTCAGCGCCGTAAACGCT
>NZ_ALIY01000153.1:0-3990 GCF_000283035.1 Actinomyces sp. ICM58 | reverse complement strand
CCCACACGCACGCCCCGGCCTCGTGCCGGTCAGGCGGAGCGGCGGCGCACCCCCTCGCACGCGCCGGCGAGGCCCAGGAGGGCCACGCCGAGGCAGAGGTACGGGTAGATGCCCGCCGAGCCGGAGTTGGGCAGGACGCCGACCTGGGTGTCGACGACGCGGATGGCGGGCAGTGCGGCGGCGTCGGCGCCCGTGGAGGCGGGGATGACGCGCACGGAGGTGAAGCCCTCGTCGGCGCCGAAGTCGGTGGTGATCACCGTGGATGCCGAGGCGTCGGCGCCTACCTCGATGTGGAAGGCGACGGGGCGCGGCAGGAGGACGTGCCCGGCGGGGGCGCGGGTTTCGACGAGCCAGTAGGTCTTCCCGGTCTCGAGGGGCGCGGTGACGAACTGCGAACCGCCGTCGAGGACGGAAACAGGCATGCCGGCCAGGGCCTCGTTGTCGTAGATCGCGAAGGCCGCCCCGTCGAGCGGGTAGGTGCCGTCCTCGTTGGGAGTACCGACCGGCTGGGTGCCGGCCTTTTCGATGCGGATGGTACGCGGGCGGGCGGGCGCGCAGGCCTCGTTATTAGCGGCGCCGTCGTGGTCGTAGGGGCCAGCGACGGAGTTGTAGAGGCCGCGCCCCGGGGTGAGGCGCCCGCGCGAGGGGACGCACTCAAGGGCGGCCTCGCTGTACCCGGCGGCTTTCCGATCGCGCGCGACGGTCATGCGGATGAACCAGGTCGCGGACGCCCCGGGTTCGACGGTGGTGCCCTGGGTGAGGACGTAGGTCGCGGCACGGTTCTGGGCGCGTGCGCTGCGCAGGCCATCGAGAGAGGTGGCGATAGTGGTGGAGCGCAGGGTGAGGCCGGGCGCGAAGGCCGGGGTGTCGACGAGGCGGCCGGTCGTGCCCGCGATGGTGCCGTCGTTCGTGGCGGTCACGCGGTAGGTGACGGTGATCGTGTCGCCCGAGGCGCCCTCAACACTCTCCACGGTCTTGTCGATGCGCAGCTTGGGGGCCTGCTGCTGGATCGTGAAGTTGCAGGTGATCGGCACGGCGGCGGGGGACGAGGCCGGGGCAACCTGGGAGAAGTCGACGCCGCCCGTGTCGGGGTCGCGCGTGACGTTGATGGCCTCGCCGATGCCGTTGACGCAGCTGATGTCGGTGAGTTCCCAGCGCGCCGAGTTCGGGTCGTCGGAGACTTTCCAGGGGCCGAAGTAGCCGGGTTCGCCGAAGCGCAGGGGGCGGCGTCCGGGGATGCGCGGGCCGGTTTCGGCGATGACGAACTGGGAGTATCCGGGGATGAAGGCCTGGTATCCCGAGGTCACGGTGCCGTCCGTGCCGTAGCCCGTGGGGGTCAGGGGGCTGTCCTCGAAGGAGGACCAGTCGACGAAGCCGCCAGCGTTCTCGGCGGTCTTGAGGGGCTCGCCCGTGGGCGACACGAAGTCGCCGATGCCCAGCGTCGTGAAGTTGAAGGAGGGGATTGTGCCGCCGATAGCCTCGGACTGCGGGGTCACGGTCTTCGCGATGCGAATGTAGCGCTCCTGGCTGAAGGTGGCGTACAGGCACCCGTAGGAGGACTTGTTTTCTTTCGAGGTGAAGGTGGAGACGGGGGTGACGCCTTCGGGCGGAGTCTCCGGGCACGTGCCGTCGGCGCTGGGTGTGAAGCCGGAGAGGACGAGGCGGTACGGGATGCCGTCGATCGTCACCGTCTTGTTCGAGGTGGTCCGCGAGATCGTCAGCACGTCATCCGAATTGGGGCTCCGGTCGGGCGTGCCCGCGGCGTCCGGGTAGGCGGCCGGGTTGTTCGTGTAGATGTCGCGATTGCCTCGCCCCTTGCCGACGTGGCGGTAGCAGTACCAGACGCCGGGTCCGGCGTCGCGGTTGAGGGCGGCGTAGGGCGCGTTCGCGGGGCAGGAGGCCGGCCCGCTGGCGCGCGAGGCGAGCATGTAGGCGCCCTCGTCGCTCAGGGCGGCGGTGGTGTCGGTGTCGTCCTCGGTCTCTTCCTGGTCGAAGGGGAAGGAGTCCTCGATGCCGCCGATGGTGACGTCGATCGTCGAGTGCACCCACTTGTTGGCCGAGTGGACCTGGAAGTTGTTGTGCCGCACGGTACCCAGGAGGAAGGGCTGGCCGATGGGGACGTTGCCGGGGTTGTTCGGCTTGTATCCCAGGGCGTTGGTGTCCTGCGGCGAGATGACGCCGGCGCTGGCGGGGTTGGCGGCGGGCAGGCCGCGCGCGATGTAGGTCCAGTAGTCACCGGCGGCGACGCCCGCGTCCAGCATCGGCTGGGCGACTCCTGCCTGGAAGGGGGCCGAGGACTGGGCTGGGTCTGCCGCATCGTAGGGGCCCGCGCCGCGCACGGTTCCGACGTAGGCGTTGTCGGGTACGTTCGTCGTGCGGTCTGTGGCCGAGCCGTTGATGGTGGCCGCGCCGAGGCGGCCGGCAGATGAGGTGACCGGGACGGTGCCGCCGCCGGGTGTTTCCAGGGTCGCGTCGGCGTCGGCGCGCTCGGGGGCGACGAGGCCGACCAGGGCCGCGGCGGTAGCGAGGAGGAGGGCGGACAGTGTGCGTGCGACGGCGCGACGAGGCCGGGGTTCGGTCTGCGCGTCCGTGGCGCGGCGGGAGCGGGCGCCGCAGGGGTGGTGCTCCACGAGCCCTCCAGGGTGTTTGACAGTTACTCACCGACTCTAGCGTAGATACGCGCAAGCGCGCGGGTGAGCTTGCTCGCTCAGGCCCGCGCGCTCGCGCGTATCGGGTGGCCGATCGCGGCCACGCAACGAGGCCGGTTAGTGCTTGCCGCGCTCCTCAAGCATCTTCTTCAGGGCGGCGGTGCGGCCTGCATCGATCTCCTCGTCGGTGATCTGTTCGGCGGAGGTCAGCAGGTCGGGGGCGTGCGCGTCTGGCGGCGCGTCGCCGGACCTTGAGTCGGCCCCGGCTGCGACCGCACCGGACGTAGGCTCAGCGTCCCCGGAATCAGCCCCGGCCTCGTCCCCGGAATCGGCGGCGGCAAGCGCGCCAGCGGCAGCGCCCTCGAGCGCCTGGGGCTCCTCGTCCGTGCGCTTGCGCGAGCGCAGCCAGATGACGGCGGCGATGGCCAGGATGACGACGACGGACGCGAGAACCGCGATCATCCAGGGTTTCATAACGGAGCCCTTGACCTGCGCGGCTTCGGCGGCGACGGCGTCGTCGTCCATGGGGACGCGCTCGCCGGTGACGAGCAGGCGGTGGGTGTTGATGCCGTAGGGGGTGCAGGTGATGAGGGTGGCCAGGTCCTTGCCCTCGACTTTGTTGAGGGATTCGGTCTCGGTGGGCAGGACGACGCGGATGTCGGTGACCTCGTACTTGAGGTGGCGGCCGGCGGTTTCGATGTAGAAGACGTCGCCGACCTTGACGCTGGTGAGCTGGTCGAACATGGTGGCGTTGCCCAGGCCGGTGTGGCCGGTGAGGACGGTGTGCGTGGATTCGCCGCCGACGGGCAGGGCGGTGCCGAAGAGGTGGCCGATGCCCTTGTCGAGGGTGGCGTTTTCGGTGCCGTGGTAGATGGGCAGGTTGACGTTGATTGACGGGATTTTGATGGTCGCCATGACGTCGTTGAGGTTGAGCTGGCTCAGGTAGTCCTGGTATTGCGCGGTGCCGGGGCGTTGGGCGTCGAGCCAGGGGTCGAGGATGGGTGACTCGGAGGCTTTGAGGTTGTATTCGTCGGCGCGGCGCAGGGACTCGGCGACGGCGTCGGGGCCGGCTTGGTCGGCGACGGCGCTGAATTCGGAGGCGATGCGTTCTTGGCGTTGGTTGTTGTACTGGGTCGCCAGGACGGGGTAGAGGAGGACCAGGATGCCGGCGAGCAGCAGGATCGGGGGCGCGATGGTGAGGAGACGCCACTTGAGGGGTGTCTTCTTCTTGTCGGGCGCTTGGGTGCTCACGCTTTCTCCGTTCATTGCCGAGGCCGTGGAAGTTTGTCTGGTTACAGGGTAGTACCGCTTGGGGGTGGTTGCGGGCAACGCGAGGGGGGTG